>NZ_JBKQXN010000186.1:0-4493 GCF_046762905.1 Yoonia sp. R2-816
CAGATCAGCCGCTGCGCGTCCAGGAAAATGGGCATCCGAACGACACCCAACCCAGCCTGAGCCGCGCCAACCATGGCCAAAATATCATCAGCCGCAGATGGACCCGATAGCGGGGAAAGTCAGTTGCAATCCTCTTCGGCATGATGGGATATAAGGAAGATATACCCCATCATGCCTGCCAATCGTACTCCCTGCAGCATCCGTCACAAAGGGCTCTTTTACGACGTTGGAGCGCGCAGCATTTGAGCTCCTGTGCAATCTGGCCTCGTTGAGGACGGCCCTTAGCTGCCACCCGGAAGCGCCAGAATGCTGCGGCGCAGTATTCTGCAAAGCGGACCTCCCGGCTCGCATGTTGCCAAACCACTGTTACAGCCGAGACTGCGCTGTTACGTTGCTGGCAATGTAGCTGGGCCAATCCAGCTTCGCAGGGCCAGTCCATCGGGCGCGCACTGCCCGCCGGGAGCACGTCGAGTTGAGCAAGAAGAACGACAACAGGCCAACGATATCAGGGAGAACCGCCCGCGCGATTGGGAGGTCAACACTATTTCTGGCCAAGGTCGCAGGTAAAGCGAGCTGGGCAATTGCAAAACCAATTGGGCGTCAGGCTGGCAAATTGGCTGTGAAAGGTGGCACGGCCGTCAAGGATCTCGCCGCTGTAAAGATCGTAGAGTTCGAACTGAGACATTCAGAATATACCAACGACAGCTTTTATGAAAAAGGTGCGACTGCTTTAGAGGACCTCGTCGATGCGCTGTTGATAGAAAAGCGCGGAACATCGGCAAGGATCGTCAGAGCGTTCTCTGTAAAGCTAGCCGCTGCAGGTACAACGGCAGGGCTCTTTTCAATCGCATCCATTCTAGGGACTGCCAGTACAGGAACTGCAATTTCATCATTGTCAGGTGCAGCTTTTAATAGCGCAGCCCTTGCATGGATCGGCGGGAGCGTTGTGACAGGTGGCTGGATTGTCCTGGGAGCCGCAGCCGCGGGCGGTACTATGGCATACTTCGGGTCTCGCGCAGTCATCAGCAAATGGACCGGCAAACGACGCAAGAAAAAGGCCTTGGACCCGCAGGAAAAACGATTTGTAGAAACGTGTTTGATGGTTGCAACTGCATTTCGCAAACGTGCCGACCAAAATGCTGTCCTAGACCCGATAACCGCTCAAATTTTGCGGCAGCAATTGCGGAATTCTCTCTTAGAACAGTTGGATATATGTATCGCCAAAGTCAGCGACTGGCCAGATCTTCCACGCAGGAGACTGGACGATCGCAAGAATGACCTGGTGGCGTTGTTCGAAGCGATATCCCTGGCAGAGGACAAGGCAAGGCTAGCCGGAAAACAAGCAACGACAGGGGCCCCTGTGTTCACGGGCGTCGTCTCTGCGACGATCATGAAGTTAATGTCAGACACCCGGTCATCTTTTACCGAGGATGAAAAACTCGTGCTTGAAGCGCTACGTAGGTCCAATAATGGCCTCTCGGACGCCAGTGAAGTCGAACTGTCAGACTATGTTCAATCGCTATCCGTTGATCAAATTGCAGGGCTTAAAAATAATTTGAAGGGCATCTATCATGAACTCGCATTCCAGCAGCGTGAGAACCTTGATGGGGACGAATACATCGTCGAACTCTTTGGCGACACCAACCATGCAGGTGCAGATGTTCGTATTATCAATCTTGTGACGGGCGACATTTCAGAAGTTCAGCTGAAGGCCACCAAGTACGCATCCTATGTCCGCGAACATAACGAAAAATACGAGAGCGTCGAGGTTCTGACAACCACTGAGGTCGCCGCAGCGTCGTCGGATTGGAGTTCCTCGGGCTTTAGTAACGCAGAGCTATCCAGAGACACTACCACTGTCCTGGGAAAACTGGGACAGGATTCCGGCTCTGAAATAATGGAAAGTATGGGGGTCGCAGCGATGGTGACACTGGCGGTAAATGCAAGGTCCGTACTGAAGGGCGCCGCTCTCTCGAAAGATGCAAGACAGAGAATTATCCAAGATGGTGTGGTTGCGGCAAGCGTCGCTGGCTTGGTGCAGCTCATCGTTTAGGTCCGCACCGTGGGATCGAAGACGGAACTTTCCTACTAGTCCACCTCCCACAACCAAACACGGCATGCTGAGATCCCACAGTCACTCCCGGCCCTTACCAGCCATTCATCGTGCCTACCGTCGCTGCATTGCAGCTTCCCCGAAGCAGACATTGACCCATGAGCGCAGCATTTTGGCATGCTGGATGACTGCAATGCGGACCTTGCCGCCGTTGGTCAAATTTAACCGAAAGCCTGCTTCCGGATTGGATCCTTCCAAAAACGGTCGTGTTTGGGAGGTTCCCTAAGGTGCGGCGAAAGCCGGATTTGAGCTCACCTGATCAATGCGGCGGACTACTATTTGGACTGAGATCCATTTGAAGTTTCTCGCAGCCGACAAACACACATTTCATTCGCCAAGCATATTGAATGCTGTTGGATCAGCGCGCAGGGCACGATTGTTGAAACCCAGCGCTTGGGGATCGCGCCCTTCACTATCTATTGCTCTTGGATCCGCTCCAAATGAAATCATGGATCGCACAATCTCGCCATCTGCGTATCGCGCCGAATAATGCAGTGGGGTAGTTCCATATGCATCGGTTGCGTTGATGTTAGCTCCGGCATCGATCAACATGCTGATCAACTCAGGCGGTCCCGTTGCCGCCGCCAACATCAGCGGTGTCGCGCCACCGTCATCCCTCGCATCGATAACGGGGTTCGTGACAAGCACCGCTTCCATCAATTCCGGGTTTTCAGAACTGGCCGCATAAAACAGAATGCCACGTCCTGCAAAGCCTACCACATCAGTGTTAGCCCCCAATTCAATCAAGGCCGTAGCAGTTGCCATGCTGCCTTCCTTCAGCGCAACCAACAACGGAGTGGCCCCGTCGCTGTCCAACAACTCCAGCTGCGCACCGGCCGCGACAAGAGCGATAGCGTTTTCCGGCACGTCCTCAACGGCGACAATCTGCAGGGGTGTCCTGCCCCGCGTGTCGGGCTGATCCGGATCGGCGCCCGCAGCTACGACGAGTGCGATTTTCTCGCCAATCGGTCTGTCACTTTGCAACGCGTACGATAATGCCCTCAGCCCATCGTTGTCCGGAATTGAAGGATCCGCCCCGGCTGCAATCATATGACCAACAATTGTTGGATCGCCATAGCGTAAAATATTGAACAGAGGTGTTCTGCCATTCGCATCTTGGGCGTTGATGTCAGCACCGGCTGCGAGCAAAGCTTCCAGTGCCGCAACATTGTCTTTAAAAACAAAGCCATGCAGCCCAGTCGTGGCAACGCCGTTGTCTACTCTCGGGTCTGCCCCTGCATTTAGAAGAAATACTATTGCATTTGGAGACCCATGACGCGCCGCTTCATAAAGCAGGCCCGGCTGGCGCACGTCCGCTCCCGCATCAATCAATATTTGCGCAATAGCGAAATCGTCGCGCCTAAGCGAAAGCCCAAGAGGTCGATCTCCCCAGTTGCTGCTGTGGTTTACGTCAGCGCCCGCAGCAATTAATAACGCCACAGTTTCAATCATTCCGAACTGGGCGGCACGCAGCAATGGTGTATTGCCACGATCTGGTGTTGCAACATTTGGCTCAGCGCCTGCTTCCAACAGCAGGGCCACGATCTCGGCTTCGTCTCGACGGGTTCCGACAAGCCCAACTCGATCAGGCACCGATGCAGCCAGAGCAGTCCAGCCGTCCTCGGCTCCTGCATCAGCCGGCGCGCCTGCATCCAATAAAAAACGAACAATGTCGGCGTCACCGTTGATGACAGCCCTATGCAGCGGTGTGATACCTCGCTCGTCAGTGGCATTGAGGTTGGTTAGAAAACCGATTTTGCCAGCAACTTCATCGACCGAGGGAGACGTGTCCCAAAAGGTTTTGTCGCACAGCGTCTGACAGGGTGCGAGCCATTTCAGCCCAACTAAAGTCATGGCGCAAATCAGTACTAAAACGATAGTCGTTCGGCGGGAATTAAACATCGAGACTTTCTGGTTCATAACTACGCATGCATTATATCATTCATCCTGACATCTTAGCAGGATTATATCGAAACAGCGGTAAAATGATCTGAATTCACCAAAAAGTACTTGTGCCGTATATCGCCTAAACTGGTCATCCTTGTAGATGCGGCTAACGACTGCTTTTTCCGCAATACGGAACTTTCCCAGCGCTTCACAAACCCTCCTTTTTGGCACGACCACAAAAC
Organism: Yoonia sp. R2-816; assembly: GCF_046762905.1. Taxonomy (NCBI): domain Bacteria; kingdom Pseudomonadati; phylum Pseudomonadota; class Alphaproteobacteria; order Rhodobacterales; family Paracoccaceae; genus Yoonia; species Yoonia sp. R2-816. The sequence goes on from NZ_JBKQXN010000186.1 coordinate 4,243, forward strand.
ACCTCGTTTGATGCTGCAGTAAATCCCGTTCAAAACCCAAGTGGTTGTTGAACGTTTTTGTCTTCACCGTGATAGCAGACATCAGCCGCAGTGCAGAAAATTGGTAAAGAGGGCTCTCGGACGAAGCCGCTCGCGCGGCATTGGCGTTTTTGGCTGATGTTTCGCATTTTTCCTGACGTCGCGCATTTTGTGAACTGACGAACCTGTCCGACGATTGAGGCTTTCTCAGTCGACAGAGGAGGTTCCGATGA
>NZ_JBKQXN010000187.1:0-523 GCF_046762905.1 Yoonia sp. R2-816
ACTAAAGCGTTTCGAATTTAGTTTGAGACATATCCGGCAGCCTTGAAGTAGTTCCAACACTCTGTTGGGTCGTAGAGATCGCAGATTGATCCGATTGCCTCGAAGACCTCTGTGAATGTTCTGGCTCCGATGCGTCGCAGATGAGCTTTCAGCTTGGAGAAGGCTTGTTCTATCGGTTTCAGATCGGGTGAGTAAGGTGGCAGGTAGAGAAACCAGCAGCCGCGGTCGCGCAGGGCCTGTGCAGCCTCCTTGTTTCGGTGCGTAGCCAGATTGTCGAGGATGACGACAGTGCCGGGTGCAATTTCCTTGACGAGGACTTCTCTGATGTAGGCGGCAAATGCCGGGCCATCCATCGCGCCCTTTATGACCCATGGTGCGATCAGAGCGTCACGGGTCAACCCTGCGATCAGTGTTTGCGTTCCCCAGCTGCCAAAAGGGGCGTCCATAGTCAGCCGTTCTCCTTGAGGAGCCCAGCCACGCAGTCGGGTGAGGTTGGTCTTAACGGCTGTTTCGTCAATGAACA
>NZ_JBKQXN010000188.1:0-138127 GCF_046762905.1 Yoonia sp. R2-816
GAATGGGGACTTGATCTGCGGAAACCATCAAGGCCAGCGGACCTAAGAACCGCGCGAACAGGCCGAACACAAGACCGTATCTGACAAATTGCTAACTGCTTCGAAAAAAGTCTTGCTTTGCAGGGACCATCCACACAGGACAGAGTGGGCTTCTGCAGATTGACTATTGTCAATCTTGCCGTGACGAATTTGCGCATTCTCATCACACAAGGTGCCTTGGTGCGAAACCTCGCGGGAGAGTTCATTTTTTATGGCTGTCACTTCAGCATGCAAAATCTGTCTACAATCCATTGGTTTTCTGCTGTTGAGCGGCCTGTTGGTTGCTGATCAGGCTCTCGCAGAAGAACATCGCCTTTATACAAACGCGGAAAAAAATCTGTATTTGCAACCACACCACGTTGGGCGCACCCAAATCGCTGGCATCATCTTTGCTGCGACAGAAGTGACCCTGCTGGAACAAACCCAAGACGCGCTGCACGTCCGTTTGACCGGCTGGCGAGAACAGGGTGCGGATCGCGCCATCTATGAACAAATGGGCCAACGTATTCTGGCGGCCAGCCTCAGGGTCGGTGCGCAAGAGCGAACGATCCTGGGCGATCCGGTTGTTGATCCTGAAACCGATCTGATCTGGCACCCTATCAGCCTCGATGTGTGGGTCAGCCCTGATCGGCTGACCCCTGATCCAAATCTGCTTTGGGACCAAGGGGTGGCGATGTTTCAAACGGCTTGCGCAAATTGCCACAGTTCGATGCGTCCCAATGATTACCTGTCGAACCAGTGGATCGGGCTGATGAAATCCATGGAACGCTACATCACGCTGGACAAACCCGACTATCGGTTCTTGCAAAAGTACCTGCAACTGCATGCCAGCGACATGGATCCTCCGCTCTCAGTGGAGAACCCCCATGCAGATTAAACAGGACACATCGGCATCGCGCATTGTGGTTTACCGGCTGCTATCGGACCTGTTTGCGCAACCTGCAACCGCTGCAAAGATCAGCCAACTGGCGGCGGTGGCAGTGCAAGAGGATTTGAACGACGACCCCTGTATCGGCCCGCTGCTGGCCCGCTTTCAGGTGTTTGACAAAGACCCCACCCTTTCGGAAAGCGACCTCGCTGGGGCCTATGCCTTCCTCTTTCTGGGTGCCGGGGGGCCGCAGAGTGTGCCGTCATCCCAAAGCTCTTTTGTTGATCCCCGTGGGCGTGTTTGTCAGGCGCCGACGGCGGCCATGGCGCAGCACCTCAAAGACCTGAATATGCATGTCGCGGGCACCTATCGTGAACCTGCAGATCACATCGCGGTCATTCTTGCTGTGGCGGCGCAGCTGATTGCGTCGGGTAGGCCAACGGCCCAGCAAATTGAATTTCTGGAGGATCATCTGGCCGCATGGCTGCCGGAATTTGGCACGGCCTGCGCCCGCAGCGATCAGCATGGTTTCTACACCCTGCTTGCGCGCACTGCCGAAGATGTCGTTGCAGAGGATTTGAAATGGCTCCGGACCCGTCCGGTCCGGGTCAAGGAGGAAGAAGAAAATGTCTGACCAATCACCACATCGGGGACTGACCCGCAGGGGCTTTCTGGAAACCACATCGCTGACGGGTGCCGCCGCTGTGCTGGGGCCATCTGTGCTGGGCGCTGGCATGGCACAGGCCGCGCAAAACGGCGAGGTGCTGACTGGATCACATTGGGGTGCGTTTCATGCCACCGTGACGGACGGCAGGTGGACCGCCGTGCGGGGCTGGGAAGAAGATCGCTTTCCCACCAAGATGCTGGAAGGTGTGATGGACAGCGTCTATTCCCCGACGCGGATCAAATACCCCATGGTGCGCCGCGCCTATCTGGAAGGCGGCCCGGGGACAGCATCAGACACGCGTGGCCGCGATGATTTCGTCCGCGTTAGTTGGGATCAGGCCCTGCAGCTTGTCGCGGATGAGGTCGCACGGGTGCAGGAAGAGAGCGGTCCAAAGGGCATCTTTGGTGGCTCCTACGGTTGGAAAAGCCCCGGCAAGTTCAACAACGCGCGCAACCTGTTGCGGCGGTTCCTGAATGGCACAGGCGGATTTGTCAGCCATGTAGGGGATTATTCAACGGGGGCGTCTCAGGTCATTATGCGGCATGTGCTGGGCACAATCGAAGTCTATGAACAGCAAACAGCATGGCCTGTTGTGGTCGAAAATACGGACCTGATGGTTTTATGGGGCGCCAACCCGGTTGTGACCAACAAGATTGGCTGGGTCGTGCCCGATCACGGTGCCTATGAGGGGATGGAGGACTTCAAGGCCGCCGGCAAACGCGTGATCTGCATTGATCCGATCCGCAGCGACACAGCCGCGTATATGAACGCCGAGTGGATCGCGCCCAAGCCGCAGACGGATGTCACCATGATGATGGGCATCGCACATACGCTGCTTGAGGAAGGCCTACATGATCAGGCGTTCATGGATACCTACACAACCGGATTTGATCAGTTCCTGCCTTATCTGACGGGCGAAAGCGACGGCCAACCCAAGGACGCAGATTGGGCCGCCGGTGTCTGTGGGGTAGAGGCTGATGTCATCCGCCAGTTGGCCCGCGACTTCGCGGCCAATCGCACGATGCTGGCCAGTGGCTGGTCGACGCAGCGGATGCACCACGGTGAACAGGCCCATTGGATGCTTGTGACATTGGCAGCTATGCTGGGGCAGATCGGTTTGCCCGGTGGGGGGTTTGGGCTCAGCTATCATTACTCCAGTGGTGGGTCGCCTTCGGCCAAAGGGCCAAGGCCATCGGGGATGAACGCAGGGTCCGTACAGCTTATGCGTACAGACGCGCAGCCCGATGCATCAGACCGTATTCCGGTGGCACGGATCACCGATATGCTGGAAAATCCCGGTGGTGCCTTCGACTTCAATGGTGAAGCAGGCATCTACCCCGATATCAATCTGGTCTATTGGGTCGGCGGCAACCCCTTTGCCCACCACCAGGACCAGAACCGCCTGCTGCGCGCGCTGCAGAAAGTCGATACCTTCATCGTGCAGGATTTCCAATGGACCCCAACGGCACGGCACGCCGACATCGTCCTGCCTGCCACCAGCGCGTTTGAACGCAATGACATCGAAATGTACGGCGACTATTCGCAAAAAGGCGTTCTTGCGATGAAAAAAGTGATCGAGCCGATGTACGAGGCGCGATCCGACTTTGATATCTTCGCCGACCTGTCCGACCGCTTTGGCACCCGCGCGTATTTCGACGAAGGCAAGGACGAGATGACGTGGATCAGGCAGTTCTACGAGACGACCTTTGATCAGCAAGAGGCGACAGGCATCACAATGCCGGACTTCGATACGTTCTGGGATCAAGGCTATGTCATGTATCCGGTAACCGATGAAGGGCGCAGCTTTGTCCGCTATGCGGCGTTCCGCGACGATCCGGTGCTGGAGCCCTTGGGCACACCGTCCGGCCTGATCGAGATCTATTCGCGTAATATCGAAAAGATGGGCTATGACGATTGCCCGCCGCACCCCACATGGATGGAACCGATTGAGCGGCTCGATGGCCCGGATGCCAAATATCCGTTGCATGTGTCCAGCCAGCACTCCATCGGGCGGTTGCATTCGCAGCTTTGCGGCACGTCATTCCGCGAAACCTATGCAGTTGCGGGGCGTGAACCGTGCCTGATCAACACTGCAGATGCTGCGGCGCGCGGTATTGCGGATGGCGACGTTGTCCGGGTCTACAATGATCGCGGGGCATTATTGGCCGGCGCAGTAGTGACCGACGATATCCGGCGCGGTGTGCTGAAAGTCAGCGAAGGCGGTTGGTATAGCCCGGCTGAGCCGGGTACCCCCGGCACCGTTTGCGCCTATGGCAACGTGAACATCCTGACGCCTGATCTTGGGACGTCCAAACTGGCGCAGGGCAACTGCGGGCACACGGCCAACGCTGAGGTGGAAAAGTTCGTCGGCACCCCACCTGCGGTGACCGTGTTCGACACACCGCGCAACGGCTGAATGATGCTCAATCTGCCAGCTAAAAGCCACCTGCGTTTGCGCGGGTGGCTTAGTCATGTGGCAGGGTCTCAGTCAGCGACTGTCTTAGGGTACGGTGTATCCCCAACTGTGACAGCCCGCGCAGGCGTCAACCGAAGCGCCATGCATGCGGTGACAGCTCGCACAGGGCAAATCACCCTTGTGGGAGGCATGGGGGTTGGGTTCGATTTCGGCCGTTGTTTCGGCAAGGCTCTGGCCCAGACCATGACAGACCGTACAAGTCTCCGTCGCAACAGGTTGGGCTGGCGGGTTTTCCACATGACAGGCCATGCAGGACAATCCGGCATAGGCATGGGTTGTTGCCAAAGTGTTGTCATCCGCCGCACCCGCAGATCCAATGCAAATCCACATTGTAGCAGCGACCAGCAAGGTCGCCGCGCGCGTGCAGAGTGACCTGTTGCAGGCCATGACTTATGCGTCCCGTGGCGACTCGGCAGCTGCATTTGCGCCAGCAATCCGCCCGAACGCCAGACACTCACCAATGTTCGCGCCTCCTTGCGGGTATTGCACAAAGATCGACCCAAGTTCACCGGCACTGTAAAGCCGCTCAATCGGTGCGCCAAAGGTATCAAGGATCTGAGATTTGGCATTGCGGCGTGGTCCGCCAAAGGTGTTGTTCAAGCCCGGCCACAAGGGAACGGCGTAATAAGGCGGCGTATTAAGTGGCGCGATCGTGTTCATCGGACGATCAAACGCCCTGTCACGACCCCGACCATGCCCAGCATTGAAGCCTCGAACTTCATCGGTGAGGGCATCAGGGGCTACGCCGATCTTGGCTGCGAGACCTTCCAGAGTGTCGCTGCTGGAAATCCAGCCACTTTCAACCTCGGCGCTGTTGTCGTCGCTCCAGTCGTACATACCGATGGGTCCCGCCGCGCCAAAGGCCGTCCACACAATCGGGCCTGCCTGACGACGCTTTTCATCAAACACGAACCATGTCGGGATGCGCGGCCACGTGTAGTTGACAGTGTCGTAAACCAAAGCATTCCAATAGCCGGAATACCCGCCAAGCTTGGTTTCAGAATTGAAGCGCCTGCCGCTGCGATCGACGATCACATAGCTACCGGTCCCAAAGCTGGGTGCAAAGGCCGTTGGAAAGTCATCAAATTTGAATTTGAAGCCACCGCCAAGCACGGTCATGTGCCATAGGTCTGCACCCACATCCTGTGCCATGCGCAACCCGTCACCGGTATTGTCAGGGTTGCCGTAAAACACCATGGGATAAGAAGGCAAATAAGTGCGATGCGCAGCCTGATCGAATTCATATCCGCCAGTCGTCAAGACAACTGCACGCGCGGCACGAATAGATTTTTCGACACCGTCTTGAAGGACCCGCACACCCACAATCGCCCCAGACGGATCAGCAATCAGCCGGTTTGCAGGGGTGTTCCAGCGCACCTCAATGCCGCGCTCTTGAACCAGACCATCAAGGAATGCAAAGAGGTCAACACCAACACCCGCTGTGCCATCCGGTTTTTTCATCTGGTAGGCTTTGATGGCGTCGTTGCCCGGCCAGTCAGAGTCCCGACCAGCGTTGGAAAACATCTCAAAACCCGTGGCACCCATCGCGGTCAACCAGTCGCGGTTCTTGACGCTTTCTTCGGCCCAGACCCGAATGGTATCATCATCGATGTCCTTGGATTCCGGCATATCGACATTCACCAGTGATGCTACGCTCATATAAGCGAGCGTATCCTCGACCGTGTCGGGCGACAAAAAGACGCCAAGGCACATCTGCGTGTTTGATGTGTGAGCGTCTTCGGCTTGTTTTTCAATGACCATCACCCGGGCACCGGCGTCATGGGCGGTCACGGCTGTGACAGCTCCTGCCCCGCCATACCCGATGACCAGCACATCCGTTTCAGCATCCCAGCTTTCAGGCACTGGAAGTGGTGACGCGAGCGCGGGTGTTCCGGACGCTGCGACTACGGCTATGCCGACGCCTGCTCCTTTAATGACATCCCGGCGAGTGGTGCTTGATTGGGACTTTGTTTTTGCGTGATGTGTCATGATGGTCTCCTTCAATCTTGAGTGCGGTGCCTTGGCCTCATCAACACGAAAAGCTGATCCAAAGGCGTCGTGCGAGGCCTTCGCTGCACGCAATTGCCTATCCTCGATTCATGATCGATCTGGCACACAACCCATTGAGCATTATCAATCATGCAGCACACTTGGCACTTAGACTGGTCAGCGAGGTCAACGCGCCATTTGGTGTGTCTGACGCGACGATTTCCACCGCTTAGCGAGTGATGTGCAGCAAGGAAGGCAAGCCAATGAAACAGACAAATCTTCGCAACTACGGCCAGTTGTTTTTGGCGTCATTGACACTGGCTTTGTCGGTGCATGCGGGCGTCGCACAGGCCTTGCCCCGGTTTGGTAGCGAATGCATTACCTGCCACGAAACCAGCACTGGCCCCGCTCCCGCCACAAGCACTGCCATCGCGCCTACGCCGGTGCCCGAAGTACGCGTGCCCCCGCTTTGGGAGACAACGGAAGACGCTGTGACCGACGAAAATACGCAAATCCTGCCAAAACCATCGCCACAGGCACCTCAGACCCAGGTTGCGCAACCAGCAAGCAGGCCGACTACCACCGCCGAAACCAGCCCAGTTGCAGCAACTCCGTTGCAACAGCCAGGGCACACAGGACGGAATGCGCATAGAGATCCATTGTCGTTCGGACTGACCGTTGGGTTCTTGTCCAGCACGGACATTGAGCAACATCGGTCTAACTCCATCTTCCACGGGTCAACCGAGGCCTCCTTCTTCCAACCCGGTGCAGAGGGTGGCGGGGAAAATGAAGACACCGATCCGGAGGCGGGAAACCGGCTGCATCTGGGGGCGCTCGCGAACTATCAGGTCGGGCTGGGCAACAGGTCTTCCCTCACCTTTGGCGCGCACGTGTTCCGTGATGATTTCATCGATGAAGACTTCCATCGCCTGAACGCCCGCCTGAGCGTCGGATGGCGCCAAAGATATGACGGGCAGATGCTGCGACTGACAACCTATTTCCAGCAAACTACCTTTGACGGCGATGCCGATGACCTCAACGATGACTTTATAGCGCTTGGGTTTAAGGCGGACTACAACCGCGATCTGGCCAGTGGTGCGACATTGGTGGGTGCCCTGCACGTCCGTCAGCGCGACTATGATGACGAAGACGACCCGCGCAAAGGCGAGTTCAGCTCGGCTCTTGGCTTGCGGCACATCGGTCCAGACCTGAGCAGCGAAGAGTATGGCGTCGCCTTCGTGACCCGCAACAATGCCAGGCGGAAACGCAATCGCTATTACAGCCCCTCCGTCTATGCCTCGATGACGCGCCCGATCACCCCGACAACAACGCTTGGACTGTTTGGCGAGTTGGGCATCCGGTCTTACAAGGCAGATGATCCAACCGAGGGCGAAGCCCGGTCTGACAGCTTTGGCGAGCTTGGTTTTTCGCTTCAGTACAGCCGCCTGAACATCATGTCCGCATCGCCGCGTTTTTCATGTGCCTATAACCAAACCGTCTCAAACATTGAACGCTTTGATAGTCACGCGACATATTGCGCATTGGTGCTGGAAACTCGGTTCTAAGGCAGGCGCGGGCTGAGAAATGATTGGTATGCAGCTGCAACAGCAGTCGTTGAGGCATGCTTGAGCGATGTCAATCACGGCGCATTTCGCATTGCTAGAATTGCAAGATCACAACTGCGCCATTGTCGCGGCAAGTGAAGAATACTGCAATTGAGAGGATACGACATGACACATTCAAAATGGCTCGCCGCCTTGGGCGCAGGAACCATGGCGCTTTTGTGGGCTTGTGCCCCAGCGCCGGAACCTAGCATTGGAGTCATCTATGCTGAACCAACATTTGACAAATTCGGCAATCCGTCTTGCCGTCCGGGCGATGTGCCCATCGGTGGGCCCTACACCGCGGACTTGCCGCTATGCTCTGTAATTGGAGGTGCGCCTGTTGATGTGGTGGCCGATGTTGACACTGTGGATGATAGCAATGGTGTCGTGATCGTTGATCCAACTGATCCAAACGGGGGCAACCAGAACCAGAACCAGAACCAGAACCAGAACAACAATCAGAACCAGAACCAAAACAACAATCAAAACCAAGGTGGTGGCTGATATGCGCGCCCCTTTGCTATGATCAGCAAGCAAAGGTTGGCCCGCGCAACGTTGACGACAGCGCGCGGGCTGTTGGTGCTGATCACGCTGTTTTGGGGAGGGTTTGCGCTGCTTTCGGGAATTGATCCCGACGGGGGCCTTCCATGGTGGCAAAACCTTACGAACGCCGCCCCGTGGGTCGCACTTGCTGGCGTGGTTTGGATTGCATTCAAATGGCCGCGCATTGGAGGCTGTTTGATCATCTTGCTTGGGGTGGCCTCGGTAATCTTCTTCAATGCATGGACCACACCCGTGGTCCTGTTTGGCATCGCACTTCCAATGTTACTTGCAGGGGGAATGCTGGTGCTTGGCGGTGTGCTTACTGTCAGATAGCCACGCCCTCGACTATTGAATGTCAGGATTGATTTTCGTCAATCCGCGTCTCTCAATACAAATCACAATTAGTGAATATGTTGGGGCAACGATGCCCTCACCCGCGTAATTAAGCGCGAGTCGGAGGAGAAACGAAAGATGGCCATTCCAATTAATCCAAGCGAAGTTCTGGACTTTGATCAACCGCTGAACACAGATCCTGATTATACAGCGGTGCATGTGTTCAGTACCGCTGATGTGACCGCGACATTTGATGGCGACAAACAAGGTGACGAGGGCGCAAATTACGTTGATTTCAGCGGTGCCAACGGGACTAGAGTCACCAAAGAAGGCGTCACACTTTACCCGATTGACAGCGAGTTCGGGTTTAACGTGACCGATTTTGTCGGTGCGGAAGAAAAAGTAATTGATGGCTCATATACTGAAGGCTGGGTCGGCGACCTGGTCGAAGGTGGCAAACAAATCGGTCTGGTGGTCTCGGACGCCCCGACAGACACGTTCAAGACCCCCGCTGTCCTTGGCACTTGGTTGACTGGATTGGGCGACAACAAGGTCAAAGCTTCGACTGAGCACTACGTGACAATGCAGAACATCCTGTCCGATCAGATGTTTCCCGGCGATCCAGATGCGGAATATCTGCTGGACGATGATCTGATCCTGCTTAGCCAGAATGAATTGTACGATGGACAGTATGTGTCGGACCTATTGAATAATGTCAGAATAGACGCCGATGGCATGGAAGTCGCACTTGCGGTGGAGGACCAGGTCACGGACGCCAACCAAGATGGCGTTATAGACCTTAAGGATCTGCTGAACCCCAACGAATCCACGATTGAATACGACATCGCCTATGGTGACGACTACTCGGTCACGATGAAGGATGACGGCAAGCTGCTTTATCGTTGGGGCAATGCGGTCAAACGGCCTAATGACGTGCGTCTAGATGTGGAACTGCCGCTTCCGGATGAATGGGAAGAGGTTGATAACTTCAGCTCGCTGAAGCCACTCTTCAGGATCATGGCGGCGGAACTGGTGATCCACCACACGATTACCAACAACCCCAATGATCAGGTCCGCCCCGAGGATTTCGAAAACGAATCCGCGATTGGTAAGTTGCCCACCTATGAGGAAGAGATCATCGGTGATCGGATCATCTGGCGCACCACCGATGATTACTATGCCGGGAACGGTGATCTCTACGAGGCTGGCACAATCCTGCGCGACACAGCACTGGTTGATGCGGTTGCCGGCTCCACCATTGTTGAGATCGGTGCGGCCTCCGAAGACCTAGAGATGGGCTTTACCAATGCATGGTACACCACCATGGACCGCGAACCGTTCGAGCCTGTGTTGAACGCCGATGGCACAGAATACATCACTGGTCCGCGCTGGCGCTTGCTGCCTGACAAGTACGGCCAAGACTTGCCCGGTGTCGTGATCCCGATCGACCCAAGCGATCCGTTGCCGGTCACCAAAGACGAGGAAAAGTACGAGGTTGGGGCCGAAACCCAAACCGTTCTGAACCTGCTGGATTGGGCCACCCCGATTTCACCGCTTGAGATCAGCGCAGGCTGGCAGAACAACGCCGGCCAAGTGTCGGTCAATGGCGTCAATATGACCAACGATCTGAACGTGGCCTTCTATATCAAAGGCGATGTGAAACCAGCGACGATCTATAGCACCGAAATTCTGCTGGACTATGAAGAGGTCGATCTGTTCGACTTTGGCACATCCATTGCTGGCACGGCTGAATCTGACTTCCTTGTCGGGATTGGCGAAAACACCTTCACAGGTGGCGGCGGTGATGACCTGTTCGTGCTGTCCTACGGTACCAGCGTCAGCGATGTTGTCACAGCAAGCGTGATCACCGATTTTGAGGTCGGCAGCGACAAGCTTAGCCTCATCGGCTTTGACGCTTTGGCCGGGTTCAATGTCGATTTGCTCGAAGATCGCCAGTTGATCCAGCAAGGCGTCTCGGGCGATGATCTGACGATCTCAGTCGCCGATGGCACCGGCTTTTCGCTTGTGGCCACGCTGGAAGGGGTCGCCGCTGAACTGGGTATCCTTGACGGCACCGTTGATCCAGGCGAGGGCCTGTCCCTTCTGGACAGCTTCCTGATTACAAACCCCGGCGATGGCACAGCCGGTGCACCAGATCAAAACATCATTATCGGGACTGAAATGGCCGATAGTCTGACTGGCACCCTAGGGGTCGATCTGATCTCGGGTCTTGGTGGGAACGACTACCTTTACGGCCTGGCGGGCGATGACGTGCTTGACGGTGGCGCTGGCATCGACTGGATTCACGGTGGCGCGGGCGCGGATGATTTTGTCTTCGCAGCCGGCAATGGGTTCGACATTGTCTATGACTATGAAGACGGTGTTGACCAGATCCAACTCGATGGCCTGCTGTTCAGCGACCTGACGATTTCGGATTACCGCGGTACTGGTGCCGCAATCCAATCCGGCATGGACGTCATGATCCTTCGCAATGTCGATTTCACCGCAATCACCGAAAGCGACTTCATCCCGGATGATGCTTTGTTGGTGGCCTAATGGCCGGATCGCGCTCTTAGAAAGGAAAGACCTATGTTGAAAATATACACCTTAGTTGCTTTTTCTGCATCAGCAGCCTTATTGGCAGGATGCAGCAATAACAGCAGCGACGATGGCACAACGACGACGCAAAACTACACATCCTTCGCCGAAATCCAGCCAGATGCAGCCACGATGCAAAGCACATACACCGACCCCAACGGCACGCTTTTGATGTGGATCACCCGTGCGACGGAAGCGCAAATTCCTGACACCGGAGGCGCGACTTATAAAGGTTTTGTCAATCTGCCTTTGTCCGATGGTGACCTGATTGGAGAGCTAGCGATGGTTGCAAGTTTCAGTGCTGCCGCCGGAAGCATTGACAGTTCGGCAACCGGTTTCTTTCACGAAAACAATGGTGCCTACACCGGTACGCTCACTGGCACGGGTGCATTGGTCCAAGACGCGCCTCCGGGTGTGCCGCAGGTATCAACAGCTCTTGATGGGCCTTTGTCAAATGGTGGAACCGACTACACGACAAGCTTAGCTCTTGCCGGTGATATCGTTGCGAACGGCGCCGATCCGTATGGGGCCGTGGCAGGAACGGCAGACGGAAACGTTGGCACGGACGTCTTCCTTGGCGGTGTCTTTGCAGCCGAGCGGTAGCGCGCAACTTGTCCAAAATCGAAACGCCGCCGCTGAAACAGCGGCGGCTGTCCGTGCAAAGATCAAGCGCGATGATCACAACCGCTGCGAACATCCTCGAGACTAGTCTTGGCCACATACACCTTGGTTGTCTTCTTTGCGCACCGGAAACAAAACGATTCCAAGCGCACATGAGGTGTCTTCTTTGCTGAAGAAGATCAGAGCGGGCGTACGCACGCTCGACCTCTGATCCAATCTGATGAGCAAGGCTCATTTCAGCTAGTTCTCTGCTGTATCCCTGCTGCTCCGCAGTCCAGTCGCGGAACGCCGACCGAACCGTCGATACTCCAGCGCGCGGTCGCGTGCTTCGTTTAAGGTGACGACATCAGCGCCGCCAAGGCCAAAGTCTGTGCGCAACGGTTTGCCTTCGCGGTTGCGCTGTCCCTTCACTGTGACGCGCAAATCCAGCGTCTTGCGCCAGATGGATCGACCACGAGGTACAAGCCGCTCCCGTCGCCGTGGCGACCGGGGCCAAGGGTTCGGACCAGATTTTTCGTCAGCTTTCCGCTCAGAGCAGCCATGAAAATACCACGATTTCTACCACGCAATGAATAGAAACGAATCTAATCGAAGAGAAATCAAAAGCAATAACGAATGCATATAAATCAACAAAAACAGCCCCATATGGGGCTGAATGAGTACCAACAGAATTGAATGAGAATGGGGGGTGGCGGAGACGAAGGGATTCGAACCCTCGAGACGGTTTCCCGCCTACTCCCTTAGCAGGGGAGCGCCTTCGACCACTCGGCCACGTCTCCGCTGACCCGTTTATCCATGCCGCCTGACCGGGGCAAGGGGCGAAATAGCCAAGGACCGTTATTTCTCGGCCCGGTGGAACGGTGCGGATCATGCAAAGCATTTGCACGTGCACTGCGCTCTACTTTCCTTGACCAGATGGGAGCGGTTCGAACCAACCGGGTCGACGGTCTACAGCGTATCTGCCAGCACAACCCACATTTTTGCTTTCTCGATGCGGACAGCCGACACCAATCAATCTGTGATTGTGACTAGTCTGACGATCAGGTTTGTGTTCCTTTGAACAACAAACAATCGACCAGATAAGAGGTGGCATGTTCGAAAGGGCCCTTCATGGCGATAATATCGCAGCGGCCTTTGCAGTGGCTGCGACAACCGCAGATCTGACTATCGCGGCTGGTACAGCGACCACGATAACCGCCGCATTGTCGGGCGTCGCGATCTACAAATCCGCGGACAAGCCGGTTAAGGCGCTGGCCCAACAGATGGCAAGGCTGATGGAAACCGCGTTGGCCAGCGCCCAGATAGCCGACCAGCGGAAACGGATCGTGGTGCAGATGCTGGGCCAGTATCAGCCCAATGAGACCGCGTTTGTCCGACACGACTTGAATGCGGCGGCCATCGCTGACAGCCTGTGCCATCAGATCACAACAACAGCCAAAGACCCCGCACACAAAACTGACATCGCACTGCGGGATTTTACCACCGTCATCATCGCAACGCTGACACCTGTCCTCGAGGACCCAGCGGTCATTCAGTGGATTCAGCCCGCCATCTTCAAGGCTTTGCTCGAGCGCACGCAAAAATCGGGCCAGGCCGACCGGTTGCGTGACGAAGGGATCACGGAGAAAGCCATCATCCGGTTAGCCCAGCGCTACTCCGAAGGGATCACGGATGTGGGCGAGGCCTGGCTGGAATTGCAGAATGCAATGGATGTGGCGGTGCGCGTTCAGCAGGAAGGGCGGGTCACCTCCAACCAGGGCAATTTCGTTGATGCAGTGCTGAGGCGGGTGGCGGATCTGGCGGCACAAGGTGCCTATGTCGACGCTGGCGCCGCTATTGACGCCGCACTGGCCGAGGAAGAAGCCGCCCACACTGCCCGCAAGATCCGGCTACTGGATCGTGGGGTTGAGATCGCGCGGCTGGACAACAATCCAAGGAAAGCCGCATCACTGCGTTTCGCCAAACTGCAGATACAAGTCCCACCAAACGCGTCTTTTGATCACCTGCGCGGCCTGCAGAACAAATGGTACTGGCGCGGAAGGGATAGAGGACTGCGGTTTGATCTGGAGGTTGCGATGCATCTTGCAGAGCGCAGTGTCTCGCTATCCCAGAGCAAGAAACAGCAAGGTATGGCTCTCAATGATTTGGGTAATGCGTTGTGTCTCCTGGGGGAGCGCCAGACCGGCACAGAAAGGCTTGAACAGGCCGTCGCCGCTTATACGTCCGCACTCAACAAAAGAGATCGGTCCCAAAGCCCGACAGACTGGGCCATGACCCAGAACAATTTGGGAAATGCGCAGGCCATACTTGGCGCACGCGAAAGCGGCACGGACCATCTGGAGCAGGCTGTGACCGCCTTTGGCGCAGCTCTGCAAGTCAAAACTCCAGACAGTCCGCCACAGTATCGGGCCACGATACAAAACAACCTCGGCAACACATGGGCAATCTTGGGTGAGCGCAAAGGCGGCACGGCGGAGCTTGAACAGGCCCTAGCTGCTTATACTGCCGCCTTGCAGGTCAGGACCCGGGACATAGCACCAATGGACTGGGCCATGACGCAGAACAATCTGGGGAATGCGCTCTGCACACTGGGAGAGCGTGAAGACGGCACCGAACAGCTGGAGCAGGCCATTGCTGCCTGTAATGCCGCGCTTCAGGAGCGGACTCAGGACAAGGTTCCCTTGGATTGGGCCACGACACAGGACAATCTGGGCAAATCGCTGACATCCCTTGCAATACGGGAAGGCCGGACCGACAGGCTACACCAAGCGGTCACCGCGTTTACCGCAGCCCTGTCGGTAAGAAAACAAGACCAGCTTCCGCTGAACTGGGCTACCTCGCAGAACAACCTCGGTCATGCGCTGACAGCGCTTGGTATACAAGAAGGTGATGAAGACAGGCTTGAACAGGCCGTCGTCGCACTCAACGCAGCTACCGAACATTGCACCCTCGAGAGTAGCGCGCTCGAATGGGCGAAGATACAGTGTAATCTGGCCAAGGTCGCTATCGCTTTTTTCGACCTGACCGGCGGTGTGTCGCGGCTTGATCAGGGCCAGGCATATCTTGAATTGGCGCGACAGGTTTATGCGAACGCAGGCGCAGCGTCCTATGTGGCCGTAACCGACCGCCTTTTGATCGACATCACCAACCGCCGCGACGCTTTGTCCTGACGCCGGGCTTGCCCATGAGCGAATGAGAACATATCATGAACAAATGACCCAACTCGCCGAAAAGCTTGCCATTCTGTCCGATGCCGCCCGTTATGACGCCTCTTGCGCGTCCAGCGGGACGACCCGACGCGATAGCCGTGATGGCAAGGGGCTGGGGTCGACCGAAGGGTCGGGCATTTGCCATTCCTACGCACCCGACGGGCGCTGCATCAGCCTGCTCAAGATCCTGATGACGAATTTCTGCATCTATGATTGCGCCTACTGCGTGAACCGGGTGTCATCCAATGTGCGCCGGGCGCGGTTCACCGTGGATGAGGTCGTGCAGTTGACCATCGAATTCTACCGGCGCAACTATATCGAGGGGTTGTTTCTGTCCTCCGGTATCATCCGGTCGCCGGACGCAACGATGTCCGACATGGTGCGGATCGCCAAGCGGCTGCGTCAGGATGAGGGGTTTCGTGGCTATATTCACCTCAAATCCATCCCGGACGCCGCCCCTGAACTGATCGCGGAAGCCGGGCTTTATGCCGACCGCCTGTCGATCAATGTCGAACTGCCGACTGATCGGGGGGTCAAGGCCTATGCGCCCGAGAAAAACCCGACCACCATTCGCAAGGCGATGGGCGATGTCAAAACGCGGTCTGCCGTGGCGGGCGAGCGCAGCTATACCGGCAAGCGCCCGAAACGCTTTGCCCCGGCTGGCCAGTCAACACAGATGATCGTAGGCGCAGATGGATCAACCGATGCCACCATCCTGGGGCAATCCACCCGACTTTATGGCAACTACGGGCTGCGCCGGGTCTATTATTCGGCCTTTTCACCGATCCCGGATTCATCCGCCAATCTGCCCCTGATCAAGCCACCGCTGATCCGGGAACACCGGCTCTATCAGGCCGATTGGCTGCTGCGGTTTTACGGGTTCGATGTGGATGAAATCACGGCGGCCCGGACCGACGGGAACCTCGATCTCGACATTGACCCGAAACTCGCCTGGGCGCTACAGAACCGGGCGCTGTTCCCCGTCGATGTCAACCGCGCCAGCAAGGAGATGCTACTGCGTGTTCCCGGCTTCGGCACACGTACAGTGGGCCGGATCCTGCAGACACGGCGGCACCGGGCATTACGCTACGACGATCTGTTGCGGATGGGCGCGTCGCTAAAGAAGGCAAAGGCGTTCATCACCGCCCACGGCTGGACACCCGGCAAACTGACCGACAGCACCGATTTGCGCGCCCGTTTTGCACCACCTCCCGAACAGTTGAGCCTGTTTTGATGTATACCGTCCCACTGCCTATCATCGGAACCGATATGGCTTGGCGTGATGCGGCCAAGCGATTGATCGGCGCCGGTGTGCGCCCGGCCGACATCCTTTGGGATTATGGGACCGGGATGGGTGAGCTTTTCGCCACCGCAACGCCCCTTCCTCCGCCCAGCCGCAAGGTGAAGGCCCCCAAAAGCTTTGTGCAGATGGCTGACGTGGTTGTCTGGCACAAGGACCCGCAACGCTTTGCCCGGTTATACGACCTGTTATGGCGACTGCGGCATCAGCCCGGCGTCATGCAGGACCGGGCCGACCCGGAACTGGCTAAACTGCGGCAAATGGAAAAGGCGGTGCGCCGCTGCCAGCACAAGATGAAAGCCTTTGTGCGGTTTCGTGACTTGCGCCAGGGCGGTGACAGGCGCAGCTTTGCCGCCTGGTTTGAACCGACGCATCACACGGTCGAACCCACTGCGCCATTCTTTGCCCGCCGCTTTGCCGATATGGACTGGATGATCGCCACCCCCGATGTCTCCGCACAATTTGTCGATGGCAACCTGTCATTCCATCCCGGCCAGCCCAAGCCCGACCTGCCCGAAGACGCGGCAGAGGCGCTGTGGGGCACCTATTTCTGCAACATCTTCAACCCGGCACGGGTCAAGATACAGGCGATGACATCTGAAATGCCCAAGAAATACTGGAAAAACCTGCCAGAGGCGCAGTATATCCACGACCTGATCGCCGGGGCCGAGGCCAAGGTGCGAAAGATGCAAGAGGCCGGGCCGACAATACCGCCCGAGCGGGTTCAGAAGATCAAGGATCAACTCAGAAAACGACAGAACGACCCGTAAGTGCGTTTGATCCCGTCTTAGGTATTGAAAAGGAAATGCATCACATCGCCATCCTTGACGATGTAACCCTTACCTTCGGCCCGCATCTTGCCTGCTTCCTTGGCTGGCTGCTCACCCCCCAAGGTCACAAAGTCATCATAGCTGATCGTTTCTGCCCGGATGAAACCCCGTTCAAAATCGCCATGGATCACGCCTGCGGCCTGCGGGGCTGACGTGCCTTGCTTGATGGTCCAGGCGCGCGCCTCTTTCGGGCCGACGGTGAAATAGGTCTGCAGATGCAGCAATTCGTACCCCGCGCGGATTAACCGATCCAGACCGGCCTCTTCCAACCCCATTTCGGTCAGGAACATCTCCGCCTCTTCGGCGTCAAGCTGGCTGATTTCCTCTTCAATCCGGGCGCTGATCACAACGTGGGAGTTGCCTTGGGCAGCAGCCATCTCGGCCACCTTAGCCGACTGGCTATTGCCTGACCCGGCGCTGTCTTCCTCGACATTGCAGACATACAGAACCGGCTTGGTCGTCAGCAGCTGCAACATCTTCCAGGCCTTGGCATCTTCGGCATCCACCGCAACAGTGCGGGCCGGTTTACCCTCTTCCAGCGCGGCCTGGGCCATCTTCAAAAGGCGTTCCTGCTGCACCGCCTCCTTGTCGCCGCCGCGCACCTTGCGCACGATATTCTGCATCCGCTTTTCGATGCTTTCCAGATCGGCCAGCATCAGTTCCGTCTCGATCACTTCGGCATCGGCGACCGGATCAACCCGGCCATCCACATGGGTTATGTCATCATCTTCAAAGCAGCGCAGCACATGGGCAATGGCATCGCATTCACGGATATTGGCCAGAAACTGGTTGCCCAGCCCCTCACCCTTTGACGCGCCTTTGACCAGCCCGGCGATATCGACAAATGTCATCCGGGTCGGAATGATCTGTTTGGATTTGGCAATCGCCGCCAGCTTGTCCAGCCGGGCATCGGGCACGGCCACATCGCCCACATTGGGTTCGATGGTGCAAAACGGGAAATTCGCGGCCTGCGCAGCAGCCGTTTTCGTCAGCGCGTTGAACAGGGTCGATTTGCCCACATTCGGCAATCCGACGATACCCATTTTGAAACCCATTTGCGTTCTCCTGATCTGTTCGCGCGCTTCTAGGGGGTTGCAGCGCCCGGTGCAATAACCCCCTACCCCATTGCCTTTCGCCGGGGTTTCGCGCAAACCCTGTTGCGGACCAAGCCGGGGACAAGAATGAGCAGAATAGACGCGAAATTTGCGCAGTTGCGCAGCGAAGGGAAAAAGGCCTTTGTCGCCTATGTCATGGCGGGCGATCCCGACTATGAAACCGGGCTAGAGCTGGTCAAGGGTCTGCCCGGCGCGGGCGTCGATATCATCGAACTCGGCATGCCCTTCACCGACCCGATGGCCGATGGCACCACCATTCAGCTTGCCGGTCAGCGGGCGCTGGAAGGCGGGCAGACCCTTGAAAAGAC
The DNA here is from genome assembly GCF_046762905.1 of Yoonia sp. R2-816. NCBI lineage: Bacteria > Pseudomonadati > Pseudomonadota > Alphaproteobacteria > Rhodobacterales > Paracoccaceae > Yoonia > Yoonia sp. R2-816. Next base: position 18,501 of record NZ_JBKQXN010000188.1, read on the forward strand.
GCTCGAATACGCCCGCGCGCTGCGGCAGACCGATGACGTGACCCCGATTGTGATGATGGGCTATTACAACCCGATCTATTCGCGCGGCGTTGACGCGTTTCTGGCCGATGCGGTTGCGGCCGGGATCGACGGGCTGATCATCGTTGATCTGCCGCCCGAAGAAGACGACGAACTCTGCATTCCGGCCCAGAAGGCGGGCATCAATTTCATCCGGCTGGCAACCCCGACCACGGATGACAAACGCCTGCCCAAAGTGCTCGAAAACACATCAGGCTTTGTCTACTACGTCTCCGTCACCGGCATCACCGGCACGGCAGAGGCGCAGACCGCCGATGTCGCCCCCGAAGTCGCCCGGATCAAGGCGCAGACCGATCTGCCCGTAATCGTGGGCTTCGGCATCAAAACGCCCGAGGCCGCACAGGCCATTGCCGAAATCGCAGACGGCGCCGTTGTCGGCTCTGCTATCGTTGCGAAAATCGGCGCGGGCGACAGCGTGGATGATGTGTTGGCATTCGTGAAATCGCTCGCCGACGGCACCCACAGGGCCTGATCCGCGCGGCTGTCAGTTTGGGCTGGAACATCGCCAAACGGCGTGCCAGCCTTGCCGCATGACAGATATATTCCCAGAGCTTGAAGCCGACGCTGACGCCATCGCGCGTTTCACGAAAACCCAGGTCGCCCGAACCGAGGCGGCATTCTGCGACGCGCAATTTGATGCGGATGTGGCGCGGGTCACCGACATTATCGAGGACCCGGATAATCTGGGCGGCCTGATCCGGCGCGGCACCTGGATCTACAACTTCCACCGCAGCGCCACCCACCCACGCGGGTTGTGGCGACGGTTGCCCGAAACCACAAAGCCCGCGCCAGATGCCGACTGGCAGCCGGTTTTTGATCTGGATGCATTCTGTGCGGACACGGGCGAGGATTGGCATTGGGGCGGCGCCGAAACGCTGTATTCCAATCCCGACCGGGTGTTGATTATCCTTTCCTTCGAGGGGTCCGACCGCGACAGACTGCTGGAATGGGATTGCAACGCAGCAGCCCCAGTCCCCGATGGCTTTGACATCGCACCGGCCCGCTGTGGTGCCGCCTGGCTGGACGCTAACACGATCCTTCTTGCCACCGCAGATCTGCCCGGCGCCGCAACGCGGTCCGGCTGGCAGGGTCGGGTCATCAGGTTGCAACGGGGCATGGCCCTGGCCGCCGCGCCGGTGGTCTTCGAAGTCGACCACGACGATCTGCTGGCCACCACCTATACAATTTCGTTGCGGGATGGCGGGCGGGGGATCGCATTCGGCCGTATTCGCAACATCGGCGATATGGTGACCACCCTTCATCTGAATGATCAGGACTATGTGCTGGACGCCCCAGCGCATACCATGTGCAGCCACAATGACACGCATTTCGCCTATGTCGCCGCTGATGAAGGGCCCGATCCAGCGGGCACGCTGGTCCTCGCCCGGATTGACGGCAGCGACAAGCGCATCCTGTTTGAACCCTCAGCGCGGCGGGCCGTTAATGCTGATACCATTCTGTTCACGCGCGATCATCTGTTCTGGGTGGAACAGGACACGCTGGAACCCACATTAATGCGGCAGGACCTGACAGATCCATCAGCCACCGCGACACCGCTGCCCCTGCCGGTGGAAGCGCAATCCATCTGGATCATGCCATTCGATGCCGAGCCGACGGGAACCGGCCCGCTGCAAATCCTGCCCTCGGGGTTTCTGTCGGTGTCACAGGTCTGGACCTTCGGCCCCGATGACGCGGTGCCGGACTACACATTGCTCACATCCGCGACGGAGACGTTTGACAGCACCGGGATGGAAGTACGGCTGCATATGGCAACCTCGGACGATGGCACCGAAATCCCCTATCACATCGTACTGCCCAAGGATCATGCCGAAAAACAGGCCAAATTGCCCGTTCTACAATACGGTTATGGCGGGTTCGGCGTTGCACTCTCGCCCGGCTATCAGCGGGTCAATGGCCCGCTTTGGCTGGAACGGGGTGGGGCCTATGTGCAGGCTTACATTCGTGGCGGGGCCGAGTTTGGCAAAGGCTGGCATTTGGCCGCCAAGGGCAAAAACCGCATCCGCGCACTTCAGGATTTCGCCGCCGTGGCGACAGATCTGGTCACGCGCGGCTACACCACACCCGACCGCATCGCCTGCCATGGCGGCAGTAATGGCGGGCTGCTCTGCGGGGTGATGCTGACCCGCTATCCTGACCGTTTCGGCGCGGTCTGGGCCAGCGTCGGCGTGCTGGACATGCTGCGGTTTCACCTGTTTCCGGCAGGGGCTGGCTGGATCGACGAATATGGCGACCCCGATGATCCGGACGCACGCCAATGGCTTTTGGACTACTCGCCGCTGCACAACGTGGCGCAACACAGCGAACAGCCCTATCCGCCTGCCCTGATCGACACCAACGAAAGCGATGACCGGGTGGATCCGTCCCATTCCCGCCGCTTTGCCGCAGCCTTGCAGGCCGCCGGGCAACCGGGTTGGTTTCACAGCCGCTCTGGCGGGCATGGCGGCGGCGGTCAAAGCAAGGGGATCGCGCGGGAAGAGGCGCTTGGCTTTGCCTTTCTGCGGCACAGCCTGCCCGATTGAACCCGTCCTGTTTTAAGAGGCGCGGGCAACCGGCCCCGCCGTGGGCAAGGCCGCCATATGCCAGCGGTTCTTGCCCGCCTGTTTTGCCTTGTACATTGCCCTGTCGGCTTCGCGCAGCAGATCGGACGGGTCCGTTGACGGCGGCAGGAACGCGACCCCCACCGACGCGGTTACGCGCAGCGGCACACCGGGCAATTCACGCAGCGACACCTTGTCACGCACGGTTTCGCAGATCGCCTCTGCCAAGACCTCGGCCTCCTGGCGCAGGGTTTTGGGATTTACCGCATCCATCACAACGGCAAATTCATCGCCGCCCAGCCTGACACACAGGCCCCGATCATCGGTCAAAAGGTTGATCCGCGCCGCAATCACCTGCAGCAGCCCATCACCAACACGGTGGCCGTGTTTGTCATTCACCGCCTTGAACCCATCAAGATCGACCAGGATCAGGGCCGCCTTCGGGGACGGTTCACGTTTCAGTTTGGCATCCATGTGCTGCGTGAATTTCCGGCGATTGCCAAGACCGGTCAGCACATCATGCAGTGCCAGATGGGTGGCATGGGCCTCTGCTTCCTCTTTCTCCGTGATCACCGCGCGCAGGCGCCGGTTTGCGCGGTACATCAGCAACGGCAAGACCACCGGCAAGATAAAGGCGAGCGAGAAATACTCATCCAGTTGCCAGTCTTCATGCGCCCGTGTGTATTGATAAACGGCCTCGAACAGTTCGATCTCTGCCGCGATAAAAAAGGTCGTCACGGCCAGACCGACAACAACCCAGACAACCCAGTCTTTGTAAAACGGTTTCATGATGCTCACCCACAGCAACTTTGCCGACAATATCAAGGCAAAGAACAAGAAAACGTTAACGAATGTTCGATAACGGCCCTTGCGGCCCAAAACTGGTTGAACTTTTCCGCCAAATCGGTAAGGTTTAATTACCAATTTCGGGAAAATACCATGCCGGTAATCACCACAATCGACGACCTCAGACGCATTCACAAGCGCCGCGCGCCCAAGATGTTCTATGACTACGCTGAAAGCGGCAGCTGGACGGAACAGACCTTTCGCGAAAATACCTCCGATTTCGACCTGATTCGCCTGCGCCAGCGGGTGGCGGTGGACATGTCCAACCGGACAACCACATCGCAGATGATCGGGCAGGACGTGGCGATGCCCGTCGCCCTCGCCCCTGTCGGCCTGACCGGCATGCAATGCGCCGATGGTGAAATCAAGGCTGCTAAGGCAGCCGAAAAATTCGGCGTGCCATTCACCCTGTCCACCATGTCAATCTGCTCGATCGAGGATGTGGCCGAACACACCAGCACCCCATTCTGGTTCCAACTTTACGTCATGCAGGACGAGGAATTCGTTGATAACATCATCGCCCGGGCCAAGAATGCAGGCTGTTCCGCACTGGTGCTGACCCTTGATCTGCAAATCCTCGGTCAGCGGCACAAGGATCTCAAAAACGGGCTGACAGCCCCGCCGAAACTGACCATCCCCACCATGATCAATCTGGCCACGAAATGGCGCTGGGGGCTGGGGATGCTGCAGACCAAACGCCGGTCTTTCGGCAATATCGTCGGCCACGCCAAGGGCGTCGGCGACACCAGCAGCCTGTCATCCTGGACCGCAGAACAGTTCGATCTGCAATTGGACTGGGATAAAATCGCCAAGCTGAAGGAAAAATGGGGCGGCAAGCTGATCCTCAAGGGCATTCTGGACGTTGAGGACGCAAAGAAGGCAGTTGAAATCGGTGCCGACGCCATCATCGTCAGCAACCACGGCGGGCGGCAACTCGACGGGGCGTTGTCAGCCATCCGCATGCTCCCCTCTATCGTGGCCGCGGTGGGCGACCAGATCGAGGTGCATATGGATAGCGGCATCCGCTCGGGCCAGGACGTGCTCAAGGCGCTCGCTCTGGGGGCCAAAGGCACCTATATCGGGCGCGCCTTCATCTACGGCCTCGGCGCCATGGGCGAAGAAGGCGTGACCAAAGCGCTGGAGGTGATCCATAAGGAACTGGATATCACCATGGCCCTTTGCGGTCGCCGGGACGTGCAGACATTGGACCGCGACGTGCTGCTGGTGCCGAAAAACTTTGAAGGGGAATGGGCCTAACCCCGCCGCAAGACCGCAATCAACCACGCGATCAGGCGGGCCTGCCGTGCCCTGTCTCGGGCCACCCGACGCTCGACCGCTTTGGCATCCCACGGACCCAGCTTATAGTGCATCATCACCGCATGATCATAGTGGCTCATCTGACATCCTCGCTTTTGACCAGATGACCACAAGGCTCCTGACAGGCTGATGTCAGCAGGGCCTGTGCTAGTGTCAGCAGCGAAAGGGTGCAGACATGCCAAAATCCAACCGGCTCTTCGAGATTATCCAGCTCCTGCGGGCGGCCAATCACCCCATGCGGGCCGAGGATCTGGCCACAAAGCTAGAGGTTTCGACCCGCACGATCTATCGCGACATCGCGGCTCTTCAGGCGATGCAAACGCCGATCGAGGGGGCGGCAGGCATCGGCTACGTCATGCGGCGCGGTTATGATCTGCCGCCACTGAACTTCGACACAGAAGAGATCGAGGCGCTGCGCGTGGGTCTGGCCATGTTGTCACGCACCGGCGACGGCGCGCTGCAAAGTGCCGCCTACCGCATCCACGCCAAGATCGACGCCTTGCATGGGGCCGCGGACTGGCTGCAGGTCTCTCCTTGGGGTGCCGCACCTGACGATCCATCACAGGGCTGTGTTTCGGTCGCGCATCTGCGGCAAGCGATCCGCGACGCGCAAAAACTGCGGCTGACCTATTGCGATGGGCAAGGGAAAAGCACATGCCGCACCATCCGGCCTCTGGCGCTGGTCTATCACGTGGAATGCGTGATCATAGCGGGCTGGTGCGAGTTGCGCGGCGGGTTCCGGCATTTTCGGGCGGACCGGATCTATGCCTGTGAAATGCTGGCCGATACCTTTGCCGATCAGGCCGAGGCCCTGCGCAAACTATGGGCCGAACATAACCGCTGGGACACGCGAGAGGAGGCCGGTTGAAACCGCTTCCCAGCGCTTTCTGACCGGCCCCAAAACGTCAATCCATTGACTCAACGTAAATTTGAACACAATGTGATCACTAATCCGGCCAGTTTTCCGGGTCGGTTTTCCGAGTGTGAACAAATAACAAGGAGTTTCTCACATGCGCTATTCAACACATCTGATTGCAGCCGCTGCGCTGACGTTTTCGGCAGCAACGGCCAATGCGGGCGGCCTGTCCCCCGAAATCATGGAAACACCACCGCCGATGGAAGACAAGATGGAGCCCGCAGGGTCCTCAATCAATTCCACCTATGTCATTCTGGGCATTCTTGCCGCGCTGCTGATTGCAGCGGCTATCAACGCCAATGATGATGACGACGATCCGGAACCCACACCTGATGCATGAACTGGCAAACTGATTGCCGAACATACCCAAGGGTCGGCCACCGCCGGCCCTTTTTCGTCAGGCGGCCATCTTGGCCCGACCAGTCGGAGCCAACCGCGAGACGGCCATCGCCAGCGGCACCGCGCTGATCAACAACAGTGCCACCGCCGCAAATGCGACCCGCAACCCAAACGCCTCTGACATCAGCCCCATCAGCATCGGCGCAAAAAAGAACCCGGAAAAGCCGATCACGGCCACCCGGCTGATCGCCTCGGTCCGCAGATGGGGTGCGACCAGCTTGCCCACCAGCGCCAGCCCCATGGGGCCGATGACCGACACGCCCAGCCCCAAAATACCAAAGCCCAGATAGGCGATCACCGGGGTGGGTGCGACCGCAGCAATCACGGCACCCGATGCGGAAATCAGCGATGCGGTGACCACAACCACCACTTCGCGGTAACGCTCGGCAATGGCCTGGCCTGAAAACCTGCCAACGGCCATGGTCAGGCCCAACATGGCCGGACCCAGTGCGCCTTCCGCAGCACCCCCGCCAAGGGTGCGTTCCACATGCAGCGCCGACCACGCCTCGACCGTCGCCTCTGACATGAACGCCACCAGCACGATCGCGCCGCACAGCACAATCGGCCACAGCGGATAGCGTCCGGCGTAACCGTCCTCAGCGGCAACATAGGTGACATCCATCCGCATGAAGGGGACCATCAAAATACAAAGCACGCTGAACGCCGCAAATACAGGGGTCGGGGGCAGCCCCATCTCTCGGGTGACACTGACAACAATTGCAGCAGCGGCATAAGCTACGGAAAACATCGCATGATTAGCGTTCATCAAAGGGCGGTCATGCTTGGCCTCCAACTCGCTCACACGGGCATTCATCACCACGTCCAACAGGCCAGAGGCCAGACCAACCAGCGCCATAGTCGCCGCAAAAAGCAGGGGCAGCGTCATCCACCCGGGCAACAGCCATGCCAGCGACAAAAACACAACGCCCACCTGCATGCCGCGTCCGCCCAGCACCCGGTCGGCGCGGGGGGCCAGCCACATTGCCGAGACAAGGCCCGTGGCAGAGCCCAAAAGCAGCAGGCCGAACACCGCATCGTTCACGCCAAGCTGCGCCTTGATGACCGGCACATGGGCCGCAAAACAGCCCCAGAATACGCCAACCACAACAAAGGCGGCGGCGGGGCGACGGGACACGGACAAGGCATTCAGAACAGACATGCGCCCATGCCTGCCCGCGATTTTTTCCCAAAGCAAGTTTCAAATGAGGCACCGGATTTCCGCCTGGACATCCGGTCGCAGGTTCTTGTGCGGCGCTCGCCAATTCTTACATCGAGGGTGGGAATAAAAGGGGATCACACACATGGAACATATCATCGTCGCCAGCGACCTGTCGGACCGCTCAGAACAGGCATTGCTGCGCGGTGTGAACCTCGCACGACGCCTGGGCGCGAAGCTCAGCGTGCATTACGTTGTCGACAGTGCAATGCCGCTGGCCATCGCCGAGGATGTGAAGTTTCAGGCACAAACCGCGCTCGAAACCGCGATGCAGGCTCATGTGCAGAACGGTGATGTGACCTACAATATCAGCGTTGAGATCGGCGATGTTGTTGATGAAATCACGCAGGCCGTCCGGCAGATCAACCCCAGCCTTCTGGTGGTCGGCGTTCACCGTAGACGGCTGTTTCTGGACCAGATCAAGGAAACCACGATGGAGCGTCTGATCCGCGCCAGCCGCCAGCCCGTTCTGCTGGTCGCAGGCCCGGCCGATCAGGAATACACCAATGCGCTCGGGGCGATCGATCTGTCCCGCGCTTGCGAATCCGCTCTGCGGCACCTGCGGCGCATCGCCCCCGATGCGGCGCTGACACTGTTCCACGCGCATGAGGTGTCATTCCTCAAGGAATCGCAACGCGACTACGCGACCTGGAAAGCCGTCGCATCACTGCCCGAAAACATCCCCGATCCGATCTTTGTCGAAGCATCCCCAGCGGATGCCGTCCATGATCTGATGAAAACGGGCAAATACGATCTCTTGGCCCTCGGCGCGCATACCCGCTCCAACCTCAGCCGTCTGATGCTGGGCGGTCTGACCGCAGGGCTGATCCGCAACCCGCCCTGCGATCTACTCGTCGCGCGGTAGCCGGCGTTCAAGCCCGGCGCTTGCTGAACGCGGCCTTGCCCAGCGCCCAAGCGTTTGCCAGCACCGTGCGCCATGCCGACATACCGGGATCGGGGTCCTTGCCCTGCCCCATCCGCCTGATTTGGGTTTCGTAGTAAGTGATCGCGAGCATGAACATGATATCCAGCTTGCGAATGCCTGTACTGGGACGGCCCACCTCTCGGGTATAGGCCGGATCGGCAGCGGCATGTCGTGGCAGCTCAGGATCAAGCGTCAGCGCCCGCGCGATACCCACAAAATCAGTGGCACCTGACGCCAGCGCGGCCTCCATCGCCGCGACAGACCGAAAACCGCCGGTCACGGCAAGGGGCACATCGGTGCGCTTGCGGGCCTCGGCCGCGAAATCCAGGAAATAAGCCTCCCTCTCACCGCTGGATTGCCTTGCCCCGGTCATTGCCGGGCTTTCGTAATTGCCGCCGGAAATCTCGATCAGGTCAATGCCCTCATCCGATAGGGCGGTGATCAGATCATAGGCTTCTTCGCCTTCAAACCCGCCTTTCTGGAAATCCGCGCTATTCATCTTGATAGAAACAGGAAAATCCGGGCCGACCGCCTGCCTGACGGCGCGATACACCTCCATCACGAAACGACGGCGGTTTTCGGCGGTCCCGCCCCAGTCATCGGTGCGACGGTTGTGGTGCGGCGACAGGAACTGACTGACCAGATAGCCATGTGCGCCGTGTATCTGGACACCATCAAAACCGGCACGCTGCGCAAGGGCCGCCGTTGTGGCATAGCGCAGGATCAAGGCTTCGATCTCTGCCTGCTCAAGCGCACGCGGCGTGGCAAATGACGCCTGAAGCCCCGCACCCAGCGCAACAGCACTCGGGGCCACCGGCGCCGGGGTCAGAAATTTAGGGCTTTGCTTGCCGGGATGGTTGATCTGCATCCAGAACCGGGCGTCAGGGTTGGCACGATGAACCGCATCGGCCCAGGCCGCAAAGCGGTCCAGATGGGTGTCATCCTCCAACACGACATTCCCCGGCTCACCCAATGCGGCACGATCAATCATCACATTGCCGGTCACGATGATCCCCGTGCCACCGGCGGCCCAGCGTTCATAGACGCGGTAATGGGCGTCCGTGGGCAGAAACACACCCTGCTCCGCCATCACCTCGCTCATTGCTGATTTTAGAATGCGGTTCGGCGCCGCGATCCGGCCCTGCGGATCAAACGAGCTGAACAATATCGGGGCGTGCTCCGGGGTTTGTCCGTGGGTGGTCATTATCTGCCTGATCATTATTGGAAGGGTGTCGCGCGATCAGCGTCACCCATCCTTGCCCTATCTTCAATCAGCAACGTTGCGTCGGTTCAAACTGTCTGCAAAAGCAGGGCTGGCCAGGTTTCAGCAAATTCGCCAAAAACCTCTTTCCAAACGCCCGAATCCCGCCTATAGCGCAGGCTTCATCGGGCTCGGACACCCTTGGAGGCGGGCCCCTACATCAAAGGACTATACTATGGCTGGAAAGATCCCAGATCTGAACGCCACGGTACGCGCGGGGACAGGCAAGGGGGCCGCCCGCCAAGCTCGCCGCGATGGCGACGTACCTGGCATTGTTTATGGCGGTGGGGCAGACCCACAGGCGATTAACATCCCATTCAACTACCTGCTGACCATGCTGCGCAAAGGGCGCTTCATGTCAACGCTGTTCAACCTGAAAATCGACGGTCAGGAAGACGTGCGGGTGATCTGCCGGAACGTGCAGCGTGACGTGGTCAAAGACCTGCCAACTCATATCGACCTACTGCGCCTCAAGCGCACAAGCCGTGTGAAAATCTTCATCCCGGTCGAGTTTGCAAACGCAGACACCTGCCCTGGCGTGAAAAAAGGCGGCGTTCTAACCGTTGTGCGCAACGAAGTCGAGATGGACGTGCTGGCCGGTGACATCCCTGATCACATCACCGTCGATCTGGCCGATGCCGAGATGGGCGATGTGATCCACATCAGCGAAGTCACACTGCCTGAAGGTGCAAAGCCGGTCATCGACCGCGATTTCGTCATCGCCAACATCTCCGCGCCACGCGCCTTGGTTGCCGAAGACGATGACGACACCGAAGAGGTCGCAGCGGACGAAGTACCGACAACGACCGAAGAAGAAGCCGAAGCCGAATAAGCTGCCCGGCAGCGACGAATTGAAGGGCACCCAATGCGGGTGCCCTTTTTTGTCGCGTGTGTTGTCCTTGGTGTTCGAAAGGCATCAAACTATGATCCCATACGTTCGACGTGCGACCGCGTCGAAAAACACCTTCACAGGAAAGCCGAACTTCGCCGGATTTGGAAAATGCCCCGGCGAAGCTGAGAAAACAGACACTAAACCTTCGCATTCACGCACGTTAACTGCGAGCGCAGAAACATTTTTCCACCTGAGCGAGAATAAACCCCGGCGTTGCCGCGTAACTCCATCACAAGGCAAAAATATTGAGGCCTTGGTTAAGTTCAACGCATAGCTAGATGGAGATAAAGTAATGTCTATTGTAACCAAACCAATCGGTGGAGACGGCGGAAAATCGTTTGAGATTGAGGCCGTTCGGACCATCGGATTCCGTTCAGGCAACCGGGTGGATGCGCTTGTCCTGAATGGGTCGCGCAAAGGCGGCGGCGGTGGCCGCGAGAGCCAGGTCCTGGAACTTCAGGGCGACGAGTATATCGAGCATATGGAAATCTGGGCCAACAAACACAAGAACAGGTCCACGCGCATTCATAAAATCTTCCTGCGCACAAGCCGCGGCCGCACCCTGTCGGTGGGCAAGGCGTCCGGCACCAAGACAACCCTGTCGGGCGTGCGCATTCTTGGTCTTGGCGGTAAGAGCGGCGCAGAACTCGACAAACTTCGGGTGCGCTACATCGAAAACTACACGCCGTCGGACATTATCGAACAAGGCGCTTTGGCCGTGATCGGCGTGATCCCGCAAGGGCAGACGACGGAAACATTCGTCTCCAGCCGGGTGTCGAAACTATCAGCGTCGAGCCTCTTTCTCGAGATTGTCTCAACCGTTGAGACCTCAAGCGAGACCGGCGGTGCCGTTGGTGAATTTACCGCCAAAGCCAGCTCAACGTTTGGGCTGTCGGTCACCACGTCAAGTGAGTTCCGCGAAGAGATCGAGACCGAAACCTTCGAGAGCGAAAAGATCACTTACGCACCGCCGGCAGGTCATGTCGGGCTTGAGGTTATCCAGATCGACGTCTTCAAGGCGAGTGATGGCACAATCTGGCAGTTCCCCGTGTCGGAGCCGTCGATTGTCTCCACACCGGTAGCCAGCAGCCCGGCGCTGTTTGCCAATGTCTACGACATGACTGGAACGCTGAGCCTGAACTTCCCGGCTCTTGCCCAGGATCGTGTTGAGAAGAACGGTCAGGACTATTACGCGCTCAAAGCTTTGACCGCAGCAGCGGCCTGATCACATCCAACCTTGCTGAGGGGCGCAGATTTCCCCTCAGCCCCTGACCGAACCACGGCTTCCGCAGAAAGGCTCTTCTTCAGAGGAACCTGCTGCGGAGGCCTCACTGTTCTTCAGCCCGCCGATGATTTTCTCTTCGGTGACAGGAAGGTCACCAGCATAGTTTGAGACAACCCTACTAGCACGCAATCACGATCGGCTCTGGCCGGTCCACACGGCACAGATCGCAGGTGCGCACCGCCTCTGTCACACCCATCAATGCCAGTTGGCGGAAACTGGGCAGTTCAAACGGATCGGCGGCGGAATAATCCACCTCGTAACCGATATCCTCGAACGACCCGATCGACATCCGGCTCAGCGGGCGGTCGGCACCGGACAGAAATCCGGTCAGTAACTCATCCCCAAAGATCAGTTCGCGCCAATGGGCCTCGCGCGTGCCACCGCCGCCGGTATTCGCCACGGGCACGGCAGATCCGCCATCGGGATCAAGTGCTATGTATTCGCGTGACGCCGCAGGACCGACGAACCGAGGGTCAGCCGTCCCGGCCCCGGCAATCAGGCGCTTGGCCGACCACAGCGTGCCGAACCCCAGCACATGGGCCATCTCATGCAGGATCACATCAGCAAAACTGCCCTCTGCCTCCAGCCGGGCGATATCGGCCTCATCAAATTGCATCACCCCGGTCACCGGCAGGCCGGTATCGCTGCGCAGGGCGGTTGGCCCCGCCTGCCCCAGAACGCCCTGTTCGCCGTCAATCGGTTCGATACTCGCGTCGATCTGAAGACCGCGCAGGGTCTCACCATCCACATCAATCGGATCAAAGGAACTATCAATCACCCGATCCCACATCGCCGCCGAACGCTCAAAGACATCTCGGCGGGCGGCTGACATGTCTCCTGAAAAAACAAGTGTGATCATCGACGATACCTCCTTGTGATGGGTCTGGGGCCAAGACAACCGCAAGATGCCGGAATTGACCAGCCCGTACAGCGATGGGTGGCAAAAACGCGCAGGCGGCGGGCAGCGGCAATGGGCGCAACCTCGCTACGTCAAACGGATCTCAACCTCGGTCTTGACCGATTGCGCAATGTAACATTTCTCATGGGCCGCCTCATGCAGCGCCTGCAACTCCCGGTTATCCGGCCCCGGGCCGGCCCATCGGGTCGTCGGAAACAGGGTAACCTTCGCCATCCACATCCCGCCATCTGCCGCCTGTGACATTTGGCCCACTGCGGGATCATGATAAGCTTCTGCCTCATGCCCCGCCTGCCGGGCCAGATCAAGAAACCACAGCATATGGCAGGACGAAATCGAAGCCACAAATGCCTCTTCAGGATCAATGGCGCCGGGGTCCGAATAGGGCACCGGCACCACCTGTGGTGAGGCAGAGGCGCGGCAAACAGCCCCGCCCCCCAATTGCCACTGGTGGTTGCGGCTGTATCTGCCATCCGCGAACGGACCGCTTTCGCGGACCCAGATCACGCTTGCCTGATATTCGTGCATCCTTGCCGTTCCTTGCCACCATCAAGAGAGCCGACCACCCCGGAAAGCCAAAACCAACGATCACTGACAAAATACGCGCACCATCCCCCAATGCCCGACACTATTCCTGCGCCACACCGACATGGCATTTCGCAGCAAAACCAAGCTATTACGGCATATCAATGGAATTCAGTTCAGGCCAGCAGCGCGGCACAAGAGACGCAAAAGCGGCGTCAGACCGCCTGTGGCAGCGGGCGGCCTTCATCCCAGGCAATGATGTTATCGAGCGCCATTTGCCCCATCGCCTCGCGCACTTCCAGCGCCGCCGTGCCCAGATGCGGCAGCAGAACGACATTTTCCAAGGCACGCAACGCCTCCGGCACCAGCGGCTCTTTTTCGTACACATCCAGCCCCGCCCCGGCGATCCGCCCGGCCTGCAACGCGGCAATCAGGGCGGCCTCATCCACCACATCGCCACGGGCGATATTCACAAAAATGCCGGTCGGTTTCACCGCGGCCAGCGCTTCGGCATTGATCAGATGGGTATTGTCGCCACCACCCGGCACGGTGACCACTATGATATCAGCCTGAACCATCAGATCGGTCAGGCGATCCACCTGACGGGCGGGCAGATCGACTTCCTTACGCGAACGGTTATAAAAAATCACTGGCATATCAAAGCCATAATGGCAGCGCCGCGCCACCGCCTGCCCGATCCGGCCCATCCCCACGATGCCCACGGTCTTGCCTGTCACATGGGTGCCAAGCATCTGGATCGGCGTCCAGCCCTCCCATTTCCCGGCCCGGACAATCCGCTCTCCTTCGCCTGCACGGCGACAGGTGGACAGTATCAGGGTCAACCCGATATCGGCGGTAGCATCGGTCACGACATCCGGGGTATTGGACACCTGCACGCCTGCCGCCTTGGCGGCAGCCGCGTCAATATGGTTATACCCCACCCCGAAATTCGCCAGCACACCGCAGCGCAGATCACCGGCAAAGGCATCGGCGACAAACTGATCCCCCAGCGTCGGCAATATCGCGTCATAGTTGCGCAACGCCTCCGCGGCTTCGGCAGGTGTCAGCCCCATATCGGCCTCGCGCAAGGTGACATCAAAGCGGGCGCGGGCGGCGGCAATATTGGCATCGGGCAAGGCCCGGGTGATCAGCAGCTTTTTCAATGCAAACGCCCTCCATTCGGCACATTCTGGTCCGGGCCGACAAGTACAACCTCACCCGCTTCATCCGGCATCCCCAGCACCAGCACCTCTGACATGAACTTGCCAATCTGGCGGGGCGGGAAATTGACCACCGCCAGAACCTGCTTACCCACAAGTGTTTCTGGCCCATAATGGGCCGTGATCTGGGCCGAAGTTTTCTTCTCCCCCAGCTCACCGCCGAAATCGATCCACAGCTTAATGGCCGGCTTGCGCGCCTCCGGATAAGGCTCGGCCCGGATCACGGTACCGACCCGCACATCAACCTTCAAAAAGTCATCAAACGAGATCTCAGCCACGGGCCAACTCCTCTGACCGGCGGGTCGCGGCGGCGACCGTTTTGTCCATCAATGGTTTCAGCCCCTTGGCCTCATCCATCAGCACCTCCAGCCCGGCCTGGGTGGTGCCATTGGGCGAGGTCACATTGACACGCAATTGCGCAGGGTCCTCATCCGCCGCCATGGCAAGCGCCCCTGCCCCGGCAACGGTCGCCTTGGCCAGTTGCATCGCCAGATCGGGGGCCAGCCCTTGCGCTTCGCCTGCGGCGGCCATCGCCTCGATCATATGAAACACATAAGCCGGGCCGGACCCGGACAGACCGGTGACCGCATCCATCTGTGCCTCGCTGTCCAATCGCACCGTCTGCCCTACTGCCTGCAACAATGCCTCGGCCAGCGCCATATGCGTCTCCGTCGCCCGCGCATTGCCAATCAACGCCGTGATCCCCTGCCCCACCGCAGCGGGGGTATTGGGCATCGCGCGGATAATCGGGGTGTCAGCCCCCAGCACCTCTGCGAATTTGGCGATCGGGGTGCCTGCGGCCACAGACACGAGCAGCGCATCACCATTGCCAAGGTCCTGCATGGCCGGCAATGCATCACCCATCATCTGCGGCTTGACCGCGATCAGGACAATCGCCGGGTCGGCGGGCAATTCGGTGTTCAGATGCAAGCCCTGCGCCTGCACCCAGTCTGACGGATGCGGATCGATCACCCAGACAGACGCGGGCGGCAGACCACGGTCCAACCAGCCAGCCAGCATGGCCGACCCCATCTTGCCACAGCCCAGCAAGACAAGACCGCGCCGCTTCAGATCACCATCAATCATGGAAACTCCCCCATTCGTTGCCCGGAGGTCAGGGCCTGTTGCCATTCAACATGTGCCACCGGTTTCAGGCAAAATTGCTCAGTTCTAGGAAAAAGAGCGCAGGACTAACGGGTTAATTCAAGCTCTTTTGACGCAGAAATGGGCAATTTTGACGAAATCCTTGCTGGACGCGGCGCATTTTGCCTCTGCCATCGCGGATTTGCCCTGCCGATGAACCACATCGCTGCGGTCAAATCAGCTTGTCAGCGGCAAAATGTGTCTCGCGCTGGTGGCGCATGTTGAATGGCAACAGGCCCTCGCCAAACGTAAGATGGGTTTAAACCCATCCTACGTGAAAAAATCAGGCGCGCCCGTAAGCCCCGCCAATGGCAACCTGCACGGCCTCTTCAGGGGTGCGGTCGGCCCAGGTGACCAGTTGAATGGCCGGGTAATACTGCTCGCAAGCCGATACTGCCGCATTGATCATCGTATCGACCTGATCGGGTCCGGCCATCTGGTCGCCGGTCAACACCAGGCCATAGCGGTAGACCATCAGTTTCTGCTCACCCCACCATGTGAACGATCCGGCCCAGCAGCGATCATTGATGGTGTTGAGCGTCTCGAAAAGGGCCGGCATCCGCTCTGCGGGTGGCTCCATCTCATAGGTGCAGATCAGACGCAGCGTCTCATCATAGGCCGACCACGCCAATGTGATCGAATAGGTGCGCCACTGGCCTTCGACGGCCATGGCGATCTGGTCATCATGGATACGGTCAAATTCCCATTCGTGGTGTTCTGCGATATGTTCCACCAGATCAATCGGGTGAAGGTCCTCTGCCTCAAGGTAGTGTTCAGATAATGCCATAATACGCAGCCTCACTGCTTTGGCGCTCGGGTCATGGCAGCGCCCCAAGCGCTAGGTGCCTGCTCTAGGGGCGGTGTTGTTCACGTTTATCCCCTACGAGATATGGTGGAGGCAATCACCCCCTCCTGTAAAGCAATTTCTTGGGGATAAGTGATCCGTCACGAATTTTTCTGCCCGAGAATTGCGTTCGGGCCAACTTGATGAACAAAGTGTTAACAAAACAGGAGCCAGCGCCATGAACACCGATCTTCTCAAACGTCTGTGCGAAACCCCGGGCGTGCCGGGCCACGAACAGCGGGTACGCGATCTGATCATGGATGAGATCAAGGGCATGTTTGATGAGGTCACAACCGATCCCATGGGCTCGCTCCTCTGCCGGCGAAATGCCAAAGCCAAGGACGCCCCCAAGGTCATGCTGCTTTGCCATATGGATGAAATCGGCTTTCTGGTCAGCCATATCAG
This sequence comes from Yoonia sp. R2-816, assembly GCF_046762905.1. Taxonomy (NCBI): domain Bacteria; kingdom Pseudomonadati; phylum Pseudomonadota; class Alphaproteobacteria; order Rhodobacterales; family Paracoccaceae; genus Yoonia; species Yoonia sp. R2-816. Next base: position 35,247 of record NZ_JBKQXN010000188.1, read on the forward strand.
CAAGGACGGGTTCATTTATCTGCAGCCTGTCGGCGGCTTTGACGCGCGCAACCTGTTTTCGCGGCGTGTGCTGGTCTGCACGGATGATGGCGACTTCAAGGGCGTGATGAACCCCGGCGGGAAACCGGTTCACATATCGACCCCCGAAGATCGCAAGAAAATCCCGCCTGCCGGTGACTTCTTTGTTGATCTGGGCATGGGCAAAAAAACCCGCGATCTGGTCAAGGTCGGCGATTTCGTCGTGATGGACGAACCCTTCCTGGAAATGGGTGACAAATACGTCTCAAAGGCGCTGGACAACCGCATCGCATGCTGGCTGGGGATCGAGGCGATGCGCAAGCTGGGCAAGAAAGGCAAAGGGGCTGAAATCCACGTGGCCTTCACCTGCCAGGAAGAGGTGGGGCTGCGCGGCGCGCGCACTGCATCTTATGGCATCAAGCCCGATATCGGGTTGGGCATTGACGTGACACTCGCCTGCGACACGCCGGGTGTGCCGGACAAGGACGCCACGACACATCAGGGCAAAGGCTTCGGGCTGCATGTGCGCGACAGTTCCTTCATCGCCGACAAGGCACTGGTAAGCGACATCGAAACCCTCGCGAAGAAAAAGAAAATCCCCTATCAGCGCACAATGCTCGCCGCTGGCGGACAGGACGGCGCCGCCGCCCAGCAAGCCGCCGCCGGGGCGCGGGCGGTCGGGATCACCGTCGGCACACGCTACATCCACACAGTGACCGAGATGATCGACAAACGCGACCTGCAGGCGGCGCTGGATATTCTTGTGGCTTATCTGAGCGAATACTGAAAAGTATAAGAAGGTCCTAAAATGTATTTGATGAAGCTACTCGGCGCAGCGGTTCGGTTCTTACTGAGCAAATTCATTATCTTCGCAATGATGCTTTTTCTGCTCATCTCCAGCCACACGGTTGGATTTGTGGCCGATCTCACGGGACGCGCAATAGCGGCAGCGACAGCGGGCACTGTCCGCGCGGTAACATCACCCACGACCGTTGCCAATCAGTCTCGGCAAATCAGCAGTCTCAGATCGCAAAATGATCGGCTTACACAGGATCTCAGCCGCGAACGGCGCACGACGCAAGCGTTGCGGACGCAAAATCGTACCATCTCAGCAACTTTGAACCGCGTCAAAGGCAGGGTCGGACGCACCGCGACCTTCAATGTTTCCAGCACGTTCGGCGAAGCCCTCCCATTCTATGGTATCGCCATCATCGTTGGTGCGACCACATACGAACTGAAAAGCTCTTGTGATACAATGAATGACCTCTACGATCTGCAGGTCGCAATTGATCCGGCGACAGCGACGCCTGATGATCGTGATATGGTGTGCGGGCTGCAGGTGCCAACCACGGAAGAGATTTGGTCAGCGATCAAATCGTCACCCGGTGCGGTCTGGGACTCAACAGTTCAGTCGGCCCAGGATGCGGGCGCCTGGGCCGCATCGCTGGAACGCCCTGACTTCTCTGGTGTTTGGAACAGAATGATCGGCAGTATCTCTGACTGGTTTTGACGCGTTCATGAACGACGCACAGAGCATGATCGCCGGGTAGCGGTTTTAGGCCTGCCCGGTAAACTTTGCCAACAATTCGTCGATATCCAGACCAAGACTGTCAAGCATCGACAAATCAAAGCCCTCTTCTTCGATAAACGCCTTGGCCTTTTCGATGTCCAAACCTTCGAGCATGGACGCATCAATCCCCAGCTCTTCCAGCTTGGCACCAAGGTCGAAATCGCCGCCTATCATACCGGCGGCCTGACCCATCATATCACCCAATCCCATTGCACTTGTCCTCTATCTTGGCTGAGACAAAGCCTGCCTGTGCCATAGCGGAAAAACAACGGGGAAAAATCCGCGATCCGACGCAGATTACTTTTTCTTCTTGCCTTCCAGCGCCTCGATCCGTGCCTTCAGCGCCTCGTTCTCTTCACGGGCTTTCTGGGCCATGGCCCGCACCGCGTCGAATTCCTCACGCGTGACGAAATCGCGTTCCGCCAGCCAGCGGTCCATCAGGGATGACATGGCGGTCTGCGCCTCATCCTTGGCGCCCTGTGCCACGCCCATTGCGTTGGTCATCAACTGGCTCAGGTCATCGAAAATCTTGTTCTTGGTCTGCATCATATTCTCCAATCAGTTTCCTTCTATATGGGCCCAAGCAAAGCATCGCACAACCCGACAAGGCTGGTTGACTTCGCCGCACCTCCGGGAAACACATGGCCCATGTTGGCTGCTATCCCCTTCCCCGATATCTCACCCGAAATCTTCGCAATCGAAGTCTTCGGCTTCAACCTAGCCCTGCGCTGGTACGCGATGGCCTATATCGTGGGCATCGCCATTGGCTGGTTCATCATCCGGGCCGCGCTGAGGCGCCCGCATCTGTGGCGGAATGGGCCGCCGATGGGGGTGGAAAAACTCGAAGACCTGCTGACCTATATCGTCATCGGCGTCATCGGCGGCGGACGTCTGGGCTATGTCTTTTTCTACAAACCGGCAGAGTTTCTGGCCAACCCCGTTGATATCATCCGTATCTGGGATGGCGGGTTGTCGTTCCACGGGGGGTTCCTTGGCGTGGTGCTTGGAGTCTACCTGTTCAGTAGGCGCCACAATGTCTCCCTGCCGGATCTGTCCGATATCATCGCCGTGTCCGCCACCCCGGCGATCCTGCTGGTGCGGATCGCCAATTTCGTCAATGCAGAACTATGGGGCCGCCCAACCGATCTGCCATGGGGCGTTATCTTTCCCGGTGCCAGCGCACAGGCCTGTGCCACCGTCACAGAACCCTGCGTGCGCCACCCCTCACAACTTTACGAGGCCGGACTCGAAGGGCTGCTGCTCGGCACCCTTCTTCTTTTCCTTGCCTTCCGTTTCGGCGCGCTCAAAAAACCCTGGCTGCTCACTGCGATTTTCTTCATGGGCTACGGGCTCGCCCGGTTCATCGTGGAATTCGTCCGCCAGCCTGACGCGCAATTCGTGAGTGTCGGCAACGAACTGGGCCTGCGCCTGCATATCGACGGTTACGGCCTGACCATGGGCCAGTTGCTCAGCCTGCCGATGATCATTGCCGGGATCACCGTCATCCTGATCGCCCGCCGCCGATGACCCCTTTGGGCGACCTCCTGATCGCCCGCATCGGGCGAACCGGGCCGATCACCCTGGCCGACTATATGGCCGATTGCCTGATGCATCCCGAGCATGGCTATTACGCCACCCGTGACCCGCTGGGCGCCAAAGGCGATTTCATCACGTCCCCCGAAATCAGTCAGATGTTCGGCGAACTGATCGGGCTGGCACTGGCGCAGGCGTGGCTGGATCAAGGGGCGCCCAACCCCTTTACGCTGGCCGAACTTGGCCCCGGGCGCGGCACGCTGATGGGTGACGCGCTGCGGGCGACCCGCGCCATACCTGGGTTTCATGACGCCGCACAGGTGCATTTCGTCGAAGGCTCGCCAGTCCTGCGCAGCGCGCAGGCCGAAGCCGTGCCAGATGCGCAATGGCACGACAGCCCTGACACGCTGCCTAACGGCCCGCTGTTCCTGATTGCCAATGAATTCTTTGACGCGCTACCCATCCGGCAATTCGTCAGGGACGGGTCAGGTTGGCGCGAACGAATGGTCGGGCTTAAGGATAATAAACTGCATCTCGGCCTATCAGATGCCACGCCACTGACCATGCTGGCCCACCGGCTGGACGACACGCAGGACGGCGATCTGGTCGAGATTTGCCCCGCCCTGCCCGGTATCATCCAAATGATCGGAACACGGATCGACAGCCATGGTGGGGCCGCCCTGATCATCGACTATGGCGACTGGCAATCGCTGGGCGACACGCTGCAGGCCGTTACAGATCACAGCCCCTGCGATCCGCTGGACCAACCCGGCGCGGCCGACCTGACCGCCCACGTAGATCTCGCCGCCGTTGCCGCCAACGCGAATCCAGCCAAACATACCCGGCTGACGACGCAAGGCGTGTTCCTAGAACGCCTTGGGATCACAAACCGTGCTCAAGCGTTGGCGCAGAAACTGACAGGCGACGTGCTTCAATCCCATATCAAGGCACATCGGCGCTTGACCCACCCCGACGAAATGGGTGACCTTTTCAAAGTGATCGGCCTCTATCCCGCAACGGCGACTCCGCCACCCGGACTGGAACCATGACGCTGGAAATCATCACCGACCCTGCCCTCAAGGGCACAACCCACGGGTTTTTCACGCGGGCCGGTGGGGCGTCCTCGGGCGTATTCAAAGGCCTGAACTGCGGCTACGGCAGCTCGGACCAGCATGATATCGTCAGCATCAACCGCGAACGGGTGGCCAAGGCGCTGAACGTTCAGCCTGACAGGTTGGTGGGGGTCCACCAAATCCATTCCGCCGATGCGATCAGCGTGACCGGCCCCCTTGGCACCACGATCAAGGCTGACGGGCTGGCCACGGCAACACCAGGGGTTGCACTGTCGGTGCTGACAGCGGACTGCCAGCCGGTCCTGTTTGCCGATCAAAAGGCGGGGGTGATCGGGGCAGCCCACGCCGGATGGAAAGGCGCGCTTGACGGCGTGCTGGAAGCCACAATCAAACAGATGGAGACGCTCGGCGCGGCCCGCGCCAATATCGCCGCCGTCATCGGCCCCTCCATCAGCCAACGCAATTACGAGGTCGGGCCGGAATTCCTAGACCAGTTCCTACAGGCCGATCCGACCTATAGCCGCTTCTTCGCCGGCGGATCGGGGGATCGAATGCATTTCGATCTGCCCGCCTTTGGGCTCTACCGGTTGCGGCAGATCGGGGTGCGCTCCGCCACATGGACGCGGCACTGCACCTATGCCGACCCGGACCGGTTTTTCAGCTACCGCCGGTCGGTCCACAAGAAGGAAGCGGATTATGGGCGGCTCATCGCTGCAATCCGGCTCTAAAAGCGGCGCGAATGGGGCTTTTAGATAACGGGTTCAACTCCTGTTCATCCTGAATGACCCCAAGTCAACCTTTGATACCATATTTTTCAATGACTTAGCCAAATATCCGGCCAATTCCTGCCCGTTCCATAACTTTTCATGTCTCTGCCAAACTGTTGCCCGTTTGGTTGGTCACCTTCTGGGGACAAGGGTTAGGGGATGACGACAAAAGAAGAAGGCGAATCCATGAACGATCGTTGGCAAAAATCTCTCGAGGCTGCAGTAGCCGCATATGACACCCCAATGCCCTGGGAACGTGGCACGCAGCGTCAGGCGCTGATCACACGGCGCAAGCTGCGGATCGATGAGATCCTCAGGGAGCGGGCAGAGGAACGCCGTCAGGCGTAATCCCTAGTGGGCCGGATATCGGCGCGCTGTCCTGGCGCGTTGACAGTATCCCCGGTCTGAACCTGCGACCACAGAAAACGGGCCTCTCATCAGGATGATGATGCGAACAATAAAGCGAGATCAATTTGACGGACCATTTCCATCACGCATATCTTGCTTGTCCGGGCACTGCCCTGTGGCGCACAAACTATATTCAGGGGGCCGGTCAGCATGGACCGCGCCGCTAGCATAGCCGGGCCGTCACCACGCAAGATGATGCAAGCCCGCAAATATCAGGTCACGTACCTCAACGACGCCTCCGAGATTGAGGATTTCACCCGCATCGCACCGGCAGCGCCCGCGTTCGAGGATGCGTTCGGCGCGCTCGGCCACGGGGCCATCCTGCAAACCGCCAACGGCCCGATGGCGGTCGAGGATCTTCTGCCCGGTGATCAGATCCGGCTCGCCTGTGGTGATTTCGAAACGCTGCTCTGGCGCGGCTCCATGACCATCAAACCGGGGGATGAGGCGACCAGCCCCGATGCCTCCAGCCTGATCCGGATCACAGCCGATGCGCTGGGGCTCGACCGACCATCACCCGATCTGGTGCTGGGGCCTACCGCCCGGCTCTACCACCGGGCCAGCAATGTGCGGACCCTGACTGGCAGCCGCGCGGCCTATATTCCGGTGCGTGATTTCATCGACGGTAACGCATTCGTCGAATTGCGGCCCGCCACCCCGGTTGCGGTTTATCAGCTCGGCTTTGCCAGCCACAGACGGCTATCGGTCAACGGGATCGAAATCGAAAGCCTGCACCCCGGAACCGCCTTTGCCCTCGGCCTGCGCGGCGACCGGCTGGCGCAGTTCCTGTCGCTCTTCCCGCATAAACACAGCCTCGAAGACTTCGGGACGCTACAATACCCCCGGCTACGCTTGCGCGACCTGGACCTGTTCGACCTCAAATAGCCGGTGCAGTGACGGCCTTCGCTCCGATACGGACCGACCGTCCCCAGAACCGCCACATCAGCAGCAGTGCCGCCACCGCCAAGCCGATGACAAGGCCCAGCCACAGGCCCACAGGCCCATAGCCCAACGTGAACGCCAACACATAGCTGGCTGGCAACCCGATCACCCAATAGCTGATCGTCGCCATGACCATCGGTACGGTCGTGTCCTGCACCCCCCGCAACAGCCCCAGCGCCATGACCTGTGCCGCATCCACGATCTGAAACAGGGCGGCGACGATCACCAGACTCGCGCCGATACGCAGCAGGGTCACCCGCTCCGCCTCATCAGGGTCAATGAAGAGAGACACCAGAACCTCGGGGATCATCATGAAAACAGCCGAGGTCAGGATCGCAAACAGCGCCGACATGCCAATCGCCGTCACACCGCCCCGGCGCAACAACAGCTCGTCCCGACGACCCAGCGCACGGCCCGCCCGCACGGTCGCGGCCTGACTGAAGCCAATATGGACCATGAACGCCATGCTCGCCAATTGAATGGCAATGCCATGGGCGGCCAGTTCGATTGCACCAATCCAACCCATCATCACAGCAGAGGCGCTGAACAACCCGCCTTCGGCCAGTGAGGTCAGACCAATCGGCCAGCCAAGCTTGAACACCCGGGCCATGATCTGTGAATCGCTACGCCAGAAATTCTTGAACAGTTCAAACTGCGGCAGTACCCGCAAAGTATAGATCAACAGGATCAGCACGGTCACAGCCGTGACCGACAACGATGCAATCGCCGCCCCCTGAATACCCAGTTCCGGCGCACCCCAATTGCCGAAAATCAGGGCATAGTTGACCACCACATTCATCAGCGCCGCACCAATCGTGGCCCATAAAATAATCGCCGTATGCTCCAAAGCCGCCAGAAACGACTTCATCGTCATGACGATCAGCGCCGGGATCATCTGCCAGATGACAATCTGAAGATAGATATGGGCCAATGCCGCAACCTCGGGCTCCTGCCCGATGGCAATCAGAATCTCCTCAGCCCAGAAAAACGGGATCGTCACGGCCAGCCCATACATGATCGACAACCACAGACCCATGCGGGTCACCCGGCGGACCTGGGTGTCATCGCGCTCTTCAGCAGCGGCGGCCACCATCGGCGTAACGGCCTGCGCAAAACCGGCGCCGACGATGAAAATGACAAAGAACATCGTACCCGCAATGGTCGACGCCGCCAAAGCAGTGACATCATACCAGCCCAGCATGATCGTATCGGTGATATGGATCGCAAACTGGGCCAGGTTGCTCAGAATCAGGGGCATTCCCAGCACCCAGATCGCCTTGGCGTGGTCCTGATATGTCTGCGCGGGTTGGGTCATGCGCCCAGCCTTAGGCGCGATTTGACGCATGGTAAAGCGCTATCAAAGGCTGCGCAGCACCAGTTGCCCGGCCAGGATCGCCACAATGCCACCAGCCACCAGTTCGGCCAGCGCAAGCGTGCGCGCAACACCCGCACCGCTGACCAGACGCAAGGCACTTTCGCGAAACCCGACCGCCAGCACCGCCACGGTAATCGTGATGGATGCTGTCCCCAGACCCATCACAAACGCCCCGATGATCCCGGCCCAGTCCAGATCCAGACGCCAAGTCAGGATCAACAAAAACAAGGCACCCGTGCAGGGACGGATGGCAATGGTCCCCACCACAATCGCGGCATCACGCCAGGACCGCACGCTTTCGGCCTGCTCGATCGTCGGACCATGGGCATGACCGCAATGACCACAGACCGCATCCTCCCCATGATGGGCGTGGTCGTGGACCTGCGACGCGGCCCGCAAATGGCGGACGCCCCGCCACACCAGCCACAAGCCAACCAACCCGATCAAACCGTAACTCAGCGGGGCCATGATCCGGTCCGCCGCCCCTGTCATCTGTTCGCGGCCCCAGCCGAGCAGGAACACCCCGGCATAGACCAGCAGCACAGCGGTCGCGGCCTGCGCGAGGGACGAGGCAAGCGCCAGCCCCGCCAGCCGCCCGGCCGGCACACGCGCCCCGACACCGTAACCGCCAATCACCAGCTTGCCATGGCCCGGACCAGCGGCATGCACAAAACCATAGGCAAAACAAAGACCCCACAGGGTCAAAAGGGCCGCCATGTCACCGGCGCGCAAGGCCCGCAGGGCCGCCGCCATCGCGTTTTGCACATCACGTTGCGCCGCCGCCGCCATGCGGCTGATCTGATCGGCCCCACCAAAGCCCCACAGCCAGACCGCCGCCGCGATCAATGCGGCCAGCAGTGCTAAAGCGGCGCTGCGCATGTCACCGTGACCGTATCGGCAAAGGCCTGCCCGACCTCGGGAAACGCCTCATCCGGGCCCACATCGGACGCCGGACGCCCATAAAGAAGTTCCTCGACCATTGTATAGGCCGCATCCAGATTGGCAGGAATGATCGTGACCTCGCAATCATCACGACCCTCGATGCGCACAGGGCGCACCAGATCATAGGCGACATAGTAGAAGGGATCATAGGCGCGCACGATCAGCGGGCCATTGCGATCAGCAATGCTGGCCACCGGACGCAGATGGGTCTCGACAAAGATACCTGCCTCAAAGGTCATGCGGTGGTCACGCTTTTCGGCCAGCGGCAACACCGTCTCACCCTGCATCACCTCCAGATCACCGGTATAGTCCGGCGGCCAGGCCGTGATCTGCTCGTCCAGCAGGGTCTGCTCCGCCGCCGTCAGAACCGTATCACCATCCAGACCAATGCCCAGATCCGTGCTGACCAGAAGCGAAAAGAACTCATCATAAGTCCAGTCCAGCCGCACGGCGACGCCCCCATCACCATCAAAAACGATGACCATCTCGGTCTGCACAAACACATGCGGATGGGCCACCACAGGCAAAGGCAGCATCAGTCCGGCGATCAGTGAAAATGTCCGTAGCATGTCACCTAGGTAACGGTGATCAGGCGTCATCACAATGGACATCCACATCACACCCGCGCCATTCTGGCACCAATCCGCCAAGGAGAATGCAATGACCGGATACAACACGCTGATCAAGGACACGCGCAGCTTTTACAAAGCACTCGACGCCAACAATACGCGGGATTGGTGGCAAGAGAACAAGGCGACCTATGACACCGAACTCAAAGCGCCCGCGCTGGACCTGCTGGCGGCGCTGACGCCACCCCTATCCGACATCGCCGATGCGCCGATCACATCCAAACTGTTCCGACCCCATCGCGATGTCCGGTTTTCCAAGGACAAGACGCCCTATAACACCCATCTCCACATGATGTGGGCCATTGACGGCGACGCGCCTCAGAACCCGGTGTTTTTCTTCGGGATCGGGCTGGATTACGTGACCGCAGGTGTCGGCATGATGGGGTTCGACAAACCCGTGCTGGCCAATTGGCGCAAGATGCTCGACCTCGACACCGACCGGATCATGGGGATCGTGGCCGATGTGGAATCCGCCGGTTTCAAATTGCGTGAACCCGCGCTGAAACGGGTGCCTTCACCCTATGATCAGGACCATCCCGCAGGGCGTCTGCTGCGGATGAAAGGGGTCGTGGCGGGCAAGGAATTGGGGGCCACGGCCAAACTGCCGGACGACATCATCACCGCGTTCAAAACCGCATGGCCGTTCAACGACATGTTGATCTCCATTGCCGAGGCTTAAGCGGGGATGGGTCAAGACCCATCTTACGCCGTGGCTCTGTCCTTCTCTCCCGACAGCGTCCCCCGGTAATGCACGATCAGCGCCCCGGTCAACGGGGCTTTCAGCGCCACATCAAAATGAAACGTTCCATCTTCGGCATGCTCATGGGCGATGCTCTGGGGTAGCAGGAACTGCGGTAGCGGGACAGGGCCAAGCCGGCCGGACAACACCGGAAACTGAAGCTTACCATCCCTGACATGCAGACCCAGCACAAAGGTGAAAGGACCAAACCGCTCTGTCATCTGGCCACCCTGCTGCCGTAGATCGGACCGAAACACCTTTTCGCCGAACTGCCGTTCCCAGACCTCACCCACTCCATCGGGCGTCATGGTCACCGTCACCGCAATATCATCCGTCGCCTTCGGAAACCCGAACAGCGCACCAATCAGCCGCGACAACAGCGATGTGCCACGCGCCACGGTCGCCCGCCCGGTCAGGCGACGCGGGCCATAGACCTGATGGGCCTGCTGCACCGGCCCCGGCAGTTGATCGAAATCCGCGCCCAACTGGCGAACAAACAAGGGCGTCAGACCCTCCTCCATCCGCTCCGTCTCAACCGCCAGATCAGCCATCCCCGCCTCAATCGCCGCAAGGCTCGCCGCCGCCAACGCTGGTCGCGCGCCCGCAGCAATCGCCGCCGCATCGCGCAGCACGACACGGGCCGCAACAGCCGGGATGAACGGCCCCTCACCCGCCCGCGCGATCAGGCGCCAGACGCGCCGCTGCCACCCCTCCGGATAGCGCGCTGTCACCGCCACGAACATCCCGCCCTCATCCGTGCCAAAGGGCCAAAGCAGCTTGGCCAACCACAGCATCAGGCGGACAAACCAGTCGGGTATCCCAAAGCCCAGCTTGCCCCGCATCCACGAAAACGCCGCCAACCCGTAATTCATAATGGACAGTTCCAGCCCCGCCCGAAACAGCACCGTCCGCGCAGCAAAGGCCGACATAAACAGCCGATGATCCGGCACCTCGATCATCCAGCCCTTGCGGATCATCCCCTGCCCCAGATCAAACCGGTCCGGCCGCGACCAACTGCGCACCGGCACCTTCGCCCCGTCAATCGTCACATCAAAAGAGCACCCGCATTGATGCAGGATGCTTTCCACCACCGCCTTGCCACGCGGGGCACGATTTCCCGGCAAAATAGCACTACTGATCGTGTCGACCTCAAGCGCACCCTCCGCCAGTGCCGCCACAGCGGCCGAGGATATCGCTGGCACGCTGGACACTCCCGATAACACAAAAACACCCGCCGCCTTCGCGGCGTCATCCAGCACACCAATGCCCGCACAAAAGACAGGATCATCCGCCAGATCGAGGTAATGCACACCCTGCGCCACACAGGCGCGGGCAAAGGCATAAGGATCATCGCCATAGGCATGAAACGGCCCGGCAGCATCGACCACAGCATCTGGGCCAAGCGCCCAAAGCCCCGCCAGATCGCCCTGCCGATCCACGATCAGCGGCTGCGCGCCCAGCTCCGCCGCCAGCTTTGCGGCCTTGTCCCCCGACCGGCCCGCGACGACCACATCATGCCCATCACGGACCAATAACCGGACCAGCCGGGCGCCAAAAACACCATATCCGCCCAGCACCACAACCTTCATGGCAAAAGCCGCGCGCGAAAGGCCGGATCAGGCAACGCGCACATATCGCCCCGGCCAAACATGGCATATCGGTTCCGGGCCACACGGGCATAAAGCCAGTCACGCAAACGCTTGGGAATAATGCGCAAAATCGAACAGAGCCTGCCCCAGCCACCCGACCGCTCGCCCACCCGGATCACCGCATCAAAATCACGCCAGACGGTATCGCCTTCAATAAACAGCCAACTGTCGGGGTCCAGCGCATCCAGCCCATGTGCGCGCATCAGTTGCGCGCCGGTCTCACCCTGAATCGTGGCGATGCGGATCTCACCGGACCGGTCCAACCGGTGGAGCATACGCGCACCCCACGAACACAAGGCACAGGTCCCGTCCATCACGGCAATCGGCTGGGCATCAGTCATGGCAAGCGCCCTAACCCCAATCCGCGCAACATACAATTCAAACGCCGGTCGCCTGAAATTTCTGCATCAGATAGGGGCCCGATCGCACCGGCGGATAGGCATCCGACCCGTCAAGCGGCACGATCTCGGCATCCCAGTCCGGCTGATGGAAAAATGCCAGCGACTGGCGCGCCGGCTGGCCCGGTATGGCCACGACACGATGCAATGTGCTGACCCAGCGGTCCGCCGTCCACCGCGCCATCAGATCCCCGATGTTGATCACAAACGCCCCGTCCGGCGCTGGCACGTCCACCCATGTGTCACCTTGCTTGACCTGCAGGCCCTGACGGCCCGGCTGCGGCAAAAGGATGGTTAGCGATCCATAATCGGTATGCGCCCCGGCGCGCTGTTGCCGATCCAGCGGTGCATCAACCGTGGCCGGATAATGCAGCGCCCGCAGTGCCGAAATCGGGTCGCCGATGAAGCGGTCAAAATGGTCCTCCGGCAGTTTCAACGCTACCGCAAAGGCACGCATGATCCGCGCGGCCAGCGCCTCCATCGCCGCATAATACGCTTCCCAAGCGGCACGGAATCCCGGCAGATGCGGCCATAATGTGGGCTGATAACAGAACGCCATCGCCTCATCCGACGCATCAACAGGCACCCGTAAAGGCCCGCCGTTAAGGCTTTCTTTCAGATCAGGCGGTGTGTCCTCTCCCTTCGATCGGGCCAGTGCCTCGGCATCCGGGCCAAGATACCCATAAGGATACCCCTGATAAGGCGGCGCGACCGCCTGTTTCTGCGCCAGGTCCTGCTGAAAAAACGCATCCACCGCTGCCCGGACCGCGTCAATCACCGATTGGTCCACCCCATGCCCCCGCAACACCAGAAACCCGGTGTCCCGGCAGATCCGGTCCAGATCAGAGGCCATGTCGTGGCGTGCGTCTTGACGCGCGGCCTCAAACGCCGCCAGATCGAAAACCGGAAAACTCACCCCAACACATCCCGCCAGGAGTGCTTCGGCGCAAACCCTACCATGCGCTTGGCCTTGTCATTGGCATACATTGTATCATCCGGGCGCATCTCGCGGCGCAGCTCCACCCCCTGATAAAACCGGTCAATCACCTCGGCGCTGGTAATCCCCACCGACAGATCATCGTTGGACACGTTAAACACCTGATACCCCAACCCGTCGGTCTTCAGGCAGCAATCCACCATATGACCCAGATCGCGGGCGTCGATATAGGCAAAGATATTGCGGCGGCGGGTCGCGGGGTCGGCCATAAAATCGGGAAAATTCTCAGCATATTCATGCGGTTCAATCACGTTATTGATGCGCAACCCGTAGACATCCGCACCACTGCGCGCCTGAAACGACCGCCCCGTAACCTCATTACAAACCTTGGACATGGCATAGCTATCATGGGGCACGGTCGGATGATCCTCATCCACCGGGACATAATCCGGCTTCACCTCACCATCGGCAAAACACACACCATAGGTCGTCTCGGAACTGGCGAAAATCACCTTGGGGATACCCAGCTTCACCGCCGCCTCTATGACGTTATATGTGCTCAACGTATTCTGGCGAAAACACTCCCCATCGGTGCCGATCATGACACGCGGCACGGCAGCAAAATGCACCACGGCATCATAGCGAGGCACGCCCGTCCCTTCATCCAATTCATGAAAATCGGCGAACTGCGACATCGCGCCAATCACCTGCCCCGCATCGCACAGATCAATCAGCAACTCCGAACAGTCGAGACCTGATGGCACCCGGTCCACATTCAAGACCCGATGCCCCTGTTCCAGCAGATACCGGATCGCCCATTTGCCCGCCTTGCCGCTGCCGCCTGTAAAGAAAACCCGCATGTCATTCTCCCTTTCGCGCAGTCTAGGACACGCTGGCCCAACTTCAACGGTATTCATCCAGCAAGCGGACGGATACGTTAACCGCGACTCAAACACGCAGGAGACACCGATGCGCACCATGACCGCCGCTCTTGGCATTATCGCCGCCACCGCCGCCCATGCCGAAAACCGCATCGACATCGTGCGGCCTGACGCGCCGGAACTGGCAGCCTATGGCGATCACAAGATCGGGGTCACCACGATGACCTTCACCAATCCCAACCAGATCGACGTGGTCAATACCGGGGCGACAGGCGACATCGCCCGCTATGACCGCAGCCTGACCGTCGAAATCTGGTATCCCGCAACCGATGACACCACCCCCGGCGGCACGCTGACCGCATTGGTGCGCGACGGCGTGACAGAGGCGACGCTGACAGGTCAGGCGGCCCGCGACGCCACCCCCGATACCAGCCAGACCTTCCCGCTCGTCATCATCTCGCACGGCTATCCGGGCAACCGGTTCCTAATGTCGCCTCTGGGTGAAAACCTCGCTTCCAAAGGCTACGTGGTCGCCTCCATCGACCACCGCGACAGCACCTATGACGACCAGACCGCCTTTGGGTCCACCCTCGTAAACCGGCCCTGGGACCAGCGGTTCGTGATTGACAGCATCACCGGGCTGGGCGGCGATCTCGGCCAGATCGTGCAGGACGATAACGTGGCCATCATCGGCTATTCCATGGGCGGCTACGGCGCGCTGATCTATGCAGGCGCCGGGGTCACCAAAGCCTCCACCGAATACACATGGGGCGCACCGCAGGGACTGCTGGAACGCAACATGATGGGCACCGAAAGCCATGCCGGGCTGGAAGACCCCCGCGTGAAAGCCTTCGTGGCCTTCGGGCCTTGGGGGAACAATACAGGCTTCTGGGACGCGGATGGCTGGGCGGGCATCGACAAGCCCCTGATGCTAATCGCAGGCAGTGTGGATGACGTCTCGATTTACGATGATATCCGGGGCATTTTTGACGACACGGTCAACACCACCCGGCACCTGCTGACATTCGAAAACGCCAACCACAATGCAGGCGCCCCCATGCCCGCACCGGTGGAAACCTATGATCTACCCGCCAATGACGACGGCTGGTTCCCCTTCGGCCATTATTCCGATGCGGTCTGGGACACCACGAAAATGAACAATGTCAGCCAGCACTTCATCACGGGCTATCTGGACCTGCACCTCAAAGGGGATGACGGCAAGGCGGACTATTTCGACCTGGTCCCATCCGGCACCGACGCCGTCTGGTCCGTTGATGACAACGGCGATCTTCAGGATGACCACACCTATTGGATAGGCTTCCGGCCGCGCAGCGCCTTCGGGCTGATGTTCGAAACAAAACAGGCGGGGGAGTAACGCTGTCGGCGCACCACACCAAATCCTGACACAGGATTTGACGCCAGACTTTCTGCGAAAGTCTGCCTGTCCCGGCACCGGACACCGCCGGGCCTTGCGCGCGCAACCTGCCACGCCCAATCTGACACCATTCAATTTGGGCATTCGGGGGCTGAGGCCAATGGTTTTCAGAAACGTGGCACTGTTGCTCATTCTTCAGGGCACACCGCTTCAGGCCGAGGAACGCCAGTTCGCCGACATTATCTACACACCACTCAGCGGGTGGGACGGCGGCAGGGAAAGGGATGGAACCAAGGTCTTCCTCTCTGACCTCCCCGATGATCGCTGCGACATCTGCCGGTTCTACCTCAGCGGCTCGCGAGCACATCAGGGCGGTCTGGCCAGCTTTCTCGACGCCAATCTGACCCGGTTCGAAGACCCAGGCGACCGCGACCGGTTCACCGCGATGGGCCCGCATTCAGACATCACCATCGCCGGACATCCCGCCCGGATGCAAGGCTACCGGTTCGGGCGGCGCGCGCTTTACATCCTGATTGCTATCGACCTCGGCGACCGAAAATCGCTGCTCGGCTTTCGGGGGAATTTCTATGACGATGACGACCTGCGCGAGGTGGGGGATGTTTTCGCCAGCCAGATCGCTCCGTTCTTCAACACGCTGGAATTTGTCACAAACCCTGACGATCTGCTCCTGCCTGCAGCGACCCCCGGCAACATGTCCGGCGTCTGGTGGGGGTGGCGGCAACGCATGATGCCCGCCATTGACGGCACACTCAACCTCAGCATCGACCATCAGGTCCTCACCTTCTATGCCGATGGCCACGTCTATCGCGGGGCATCCCCAACCGGGGTCGCCACCATGGATCGGGACGCGATCGCAGGCACATTCGACAAGAACCTCGGCGTCTACACCCATCAGGGGGCGCGGCAAATCAACATCACCTATCTGGACGGGCGGCGCGAAACGCTGAATTGGGACAGATCCGAACGCAAATGGACTGATGGTGATATCCTTTATCAAGAGGTCACACCGCTCTCTGACGGATCGCCGCTTGACGGCGGCGTTTCCGATTTCAGCTATACCGGCTTCACCCCCGGCAGCGGGATCGACGGCGGGGCGGCCAGCGCCTCCAGCACCACTTTCTTTCCTGATGGGACCTTCACCGGCGAAAGCTTCGGCTCAGTCTCTGCGACCTTCTCCGGCGGCGGGGTGACCAGCAGCAACACAAGCAACCAGCGGGGGCGTTACGAGGTGAAAGACGGGCTTCTGATAATGACCGACCAGACCGGCAGTACAACAGCAGAAATCATCTTAGAAACCGGCGACGGCATCCTGATCGGCGATCAGTTTCTGGAACAGGAATGATCCGGGCCGCCCTCCTGACATTGCTGCTAATGGCCCCCACAGCAGCGCCTGCCCAATCCGGACCCGACGGGCTGTGCCGGGCCAGCCAGACCCAGGGCTGCCCCGCCATCCGCGCCCGCGAGATCGTTGACGTCACCCAGGCCCCGTGGCGCGGCATCGGGCGGGTCAATTTCGCCAGCATCCAGATCAGATCGCATTGCACCGGCACGCTTGTCGGCGACAACATCGTCTTGGTCGCTGCCCATTGCCTCTACAACAGCGCGCGCAAATCCTGGATCCCGGCACAAAGCATCACCTTCGTTGCAGGCTATCAGCGCGGCGAGCATATCGCGGCCTCACCCGTGGCCCGCTACATCCTTGACGACAACCAAGACCCGACCAGCAACAGCTTCCACCGCAATCCATCCAGCGACTGGGCGCTACTGGTGCTCGAAACCTCCATCGGGGCGCAAGTGGGGGCGCTGGCGACCGGTCACCCGAACATGGATGAAACACCCGTACTCATCGGTTATCCGGCCATCCGCCCCCATGTCGCCTCCATCGCCCGCGACTGCGGCCCGATCCGGCAGGACGCCGGCGCAACGCTTCTCCGCAACACCTGTGCCGCCATGAACGGCGATTCCGGTGCGCCACTTCTGTCCATGGCCACAGGCACACCCCGGATCATCGGGGTCCTGTCCGCCGTCACCGCGGGCAGCAACGGCCTGCAAACCATCAGCGTTGCAGCCAGGCAATGGGAACCAGCCCTGCACGCGCTGCAAAACAACGCGTCTCAGCCCTGACAACGCCCAATTCCCCAATTGCCCCGGCCCCGCCCGCCTGCCATTATGGGCGCAATCAAAAGAAATGAGCAGCACATCATGGCCGACGATCTCCTCTCCGGGGGCACACCCGACGACTACAACGCATCCTCGATCGAAGTGCTTGAGGATATGGAGCACGTGCGCCTGCGCCCCGGCATGTACATCGGCGGTAAGGACGAACGCGCACTGCACCACATGGTCGCGGAAATCATCGACAACTCTATGGACGAAGCCGTGGCAGGCCATGCCACATGGATCGAAGTTGAACTGCACGATACCGGAAAAGTCACCATCCGCGATAACGGGCGCGGCATCCCCACAGACGAACACCCCAAACACCCCGGAAAATCCGCGCTTGAGATTATCTTTTGCACGCTCAACGCAGGCGGCAAATTCTCGGGTGAAAACTACGAAACCTCCGGCGGTCTGAACGGGGTCGGCTCATCGGTCGTCAATGCGCTGTCAGACTATCTGCACGTCGAAGTGGCGCGGAACAAGCAACTGGTCGGCATGACATTCGCGCGGGGTGTTCCGCAAACGAAACTGGAATCGCTTGGTGCGGCCCCTAACCGGCGGGGCACGGCGGTCACCTTTCACCCCGATCCGGAAATCTTTGGCGCGCTCACCCTCAAACCGCGCACATTGTTCCGCATGGCGCGGTCCAAGGCCTATCTGTTTTCAGGCGTCGAAATTCGCTGGAAATCCGGCAAAGACGACGGCGAAACGCCCACCGAAGCGACCTTCAAATTCCCCGGCGGCCTGTCGGATTATCTGCACGAAAGGCTCGAAGGGGCGACCACATACGCCGACAAACCTTTCGCAGGCAGCGTCTCCTTCAGCGAAAAATTCGGCGAGGCAGGCAAGGTCGATTGGGCCATCAACTGGACACCAGCACGCGACGGCTTCATCCAATCCTACTGCAACACCGTGCCCACACCCGAAGGCGGCACCCACGAATCCGGCTTCTGGTCGGCTGTCCTCAAAGGCATCCGCGATTATGGCGAACGGGTCGCCAACAAAAAGGCCAAACAGATCACCCGCGACGATCTGATGACCGGCGGCTCGGCACTTGTGTCGATCTTCATCCGCGATCCGCAATATGTCGGCCAGACCAAAGACCGGCTGTCCAACGAAAGTGCGCAAAAAATGACCGAAGGCGCCGTGCGCGACCATTTCGACAACTGGCTGGCCAATGACACGAAATCCGCAGGCGCGATCCTCGATTTCCTCGTGCTGCGCGCCGAAGAACGTCTGCGGCGGCGTCAGGAAAAGGAAACGGCAAGGAAATCCGCGACGAAGAAACTACGGTTACCCGGCAAGCTAACTGATTGCACGTCAAAAGACCGGGCGGGAACCGAGCTTTTCATCGTCGAGGGTGATTCAGCTGGCGGCTCCGGCAAAGGCGCACGCAACCGCGAAAATCAGGCGCTCCTGCCGCTCAAGGGCAAGATCCTGAACGTCCTCGGGGCGGCCTCCAACAAGCTGACCACCAACGCCGAAATCAACGACCTCTGCGAGGCGCTCGGCGTCGGCATGGGCACGCGGTTCAACGTCGATGACCTGCGCTATGACAAGATCATCATCATGACGGACGCGGATGTGGACGGCGCCCATATCGCCTCGCTCCTGATGACCTTCTTCTTCACTCAGATGCGGCCCCTCATCGACCACGGCCATCTGTATTTGGCCTGCCCACCGCTCTACCGGCTGACCCAAGGGGCGAAACGAGTCTATGTGGCAGATGACGCGGAAAAAGAGGCCGTCCTGGCCAAAGGCCTTGGCGGCAAAGGTAAAATCGACGTGCAACGGTTCAAGGGGCTTGGCGAAATGGACGCCAAGGACCTGAAAGAAACCACAATGGACCCCAAAACCCGCAAACTGATCCGGGTGACAGTGCATGACGAAGAACCGGGGGATACTGCTGATCTGGTCGAGCGGCTGATGGGGAAGAAGCCCGAACTGCGGTTCCAGTACATTCAGGAGAACGCGCGGTTCGTGGAGGAGTTGGATGTTTGAGAAAGTGCTTTGAACTATACTCGCGGTTCTAAAAACATGGTAATCGTCATTTGGGCAACCTACCAATAAGGCAATTCGACAACGGCAATTAGTACTATGGAATACACAATGAATAGCGTCCTAAGACTGATAACGTTGTCTGTACTAACAGTGTTCGTTGCAGCCAAAGCCGAAGCAATGACTCTGGATGAATTAGGACAGTTTTGTACGGGATCTGGTTCTGAAAATTCGACTACGCTAGACCCAGCCGCTCAATTTGGCTTCTGCCTTGGTTTAATTCAGGGATCTGCTTACGTTTTACATAGCAATTGCGTTTTGGGAAACGGCACCCTGGGTATCGGAAAAATTGGACAGATGCCTACTAACACTGAGTCGGTAAGTAGATTTGTTGCTTGGTGGGACAATAACAAGGAATTGGGTGCGATGGATGCCTCTCTGGGGCTATTTCTTGCTCTACAAACACTCTATCCTTGTGAGCAGTAACCGAACTTGAGGTGTGAATTTTTTTGATGGAGTAAACTATCAGGAAGCACATCCAAAGGTGCGCATAAGGATACTCAATTGACCGCAACAAACCAACCCAAGGGCAGTGCCCGGACCTCGGGGTGGGCGCACCGACGGAACTGCTTTGCGGAACATGGCCATCAAAACTGGTGCCACCACAATTTGAGACGCTGCAAAAGCGCCCTCCCCGTGGGGGAGGTCCGGGCGCTGCCCGGCGATGCCGGGCGGGAGGTTTGAGAGGCCGCGCACAGCCCCAGACCGCGCGCTGCCCGGCAAGCCAGACGGGACATCTCCACCGGAGCGCCGTATATGTAGGGTGGGTGAAACCCACGCGTCTGAAGCATCCGCTCCGCCGCCCCGGACTTGATCCGGGGCCTCGCCCTCACCATGAGGTCCCGGGTCAAGCCCGGGACGGGCGGTCTTCGCAGAAAGGCCCCAAAACCTTAACACCGCATTCACACCCCCACCGCACGCCCCGTTAAACCCGGCCTTTGCCCGCCAGGGGTCCGACGTTTTGCCGACGCATCGCCGACGCGATGCCGACACGCCAAAACGCCACAAAATCACGCATTAACGATCGATTCGGCCCATTCGGGCGCAATCCACCGCACGCACCCCCACCGAACGTTGCTTCACCCCCCCGATGCGCTACCATCCAGACATGCGCCATTTCATCCTCGCCCTCCTCCTCGCCGCGCCTGTCTCCGCCCAGGAGATCGAAACCGACCTCGAACTTGTCCTGCTCGCCGATGCCTCCGGCTCCATCGACGCCGACGAGTTGCTGTTCCAGCGCCAATCCTACGCCACCGCCATCACCGACCCGGCGGTCGTTTCGGCCATAGAAAACACGCTCTACGGCTCCATCGCGGTCACTTACGTCGAATGGGCCGCCACGCAGGCGACCGTCGTCGACTGGACCCTTATCGCCGACATGGAAAGCGCCACCGCCTTTGCCGAAGCCCTCATCGGCCCACCGCGCCAGGCCAGCGGACGCAACGCCATCGGGGCCGCCCTGCTTTACGGAAAGGATCAGATCGAATCCAATGATATCAATGGCTTCCGCCGCGTGATCGACTTTTCCGGCGACACGATGGCCAATTCATTCGGCCCGCCCATCACCGTCGCGCGGGATCAGGTCGTGGCCGCAGGCATCACGATCAACGCCCTGCCCATACTGCGGAATACGCAATGGCAAACCGACGATCTGCCCGCCGCGTATGAGGTAAATATCATCGGCGGGCCCAACGCATTCGTCATGCCCGCGCGGTCAGGGCCGGAGTTTACCGATGCGGTGCGGCGCAAGCTGATCCTCGAAATCGCAGGCACCACGCCGCAGAGTGATTACGCCAGCCTATTGCTGCAGACCCTGCAGATAAGCCAGTAAATCCACTATCGGCTGCGAGGTCATGATCGGCTGCCCGGTCTCGGCCTTGGTGGCGACATCATTGCCTTCAAAAAAGTCACCATAAACCGGCATCGCACTGCCATGGCTGACCAACGGGTCACGCCCGTCAATCCGCATGACGACTCGGATCACCGGAAAAACGCCATCATTTCTTGTACTTAGCGTCGTCAAATCCGCGGGACGCACTACCAGCGAAGGCGACATCGGGCCGTTTCCAACAGCCGCGGTGCCGTGACATGTGGCGCAATAAAACTGATAAAGCGCCTCACCTTCCTGCGCATCCTGTGCCACGGCAGGGGCGGCAAACGTCATCATTAGGGTCAGTGAAAGCCAGCGCATCGGATCCTCCGTCATTACGATCAAGAGAAGCCTAGCGGGCCATCAACCGGCCCGCGTTGATGCAGGTCAATACGCCTAGCGCAGTGTCAGATTGCCAATCGCCGCGCGGATCATGCTGTCGGTATCATCGCTGTCGCCAGACACCGCCAGTCCCACCAACGCGCCCGGTTCACCGCCAAACGCACGCGCATAATCCCCAGCAAGATCAACGTTTTCGCTATGCGATCCCGTTCCCGCCTGACGCAGCGCAATCGTCACACCCTGCCCCGGCGGGCCATAGGGCGACCGGATCACCTGCCCCCGGCTGTGGTTGCCGCCCCAGGCATATTGCATGATCCGCACGTCTTCATTGCCCAGAAGGCTGCGGATATTGGCCCCTTGCAGGCTGGGTGCCACGCTTTCGGGCACAAAGACGAAATAAAGCGACACGTTCCGATCATCGCCGCCTTTCTGGCCCAGATTGGTGGGTGGGACCGACTGCTCCACCGTCCAGGACCACGATGCGCCACGGCTCCCCCAATCGGCGGGGCTGACCCGTGTCCAGGCGATCGACACTGACCCGTTCGACACCATGCTCAGGCTCTGGCCAAAGGAATAGTCATTCGAACTAAAGAGCGACAGGCGCTGCTCCTGCCAGCCAGTGGCAAAACTGATCGGACCGGCATTGGCCGTCAGGGTCGTGGTCAAAACAAGTGCGGCGGAAAGAGCAAGGCGCATCAGACATTCCTTTTCGTGGACCTGACAAATCAGCTAGCCCACCAAAGGTCATCGGACACCAATATATTCCAATTCTCACATGATTGTCAGCAATGCGTCATTCCTGGATGCTTTCCAGATACTCGGCCAGAACCAGCAGACGCATCGGCACCGGCGTACCCAGACCGTCCTCTTCGACAATCACCACATCCCCCATATCGCCCGCGCCAAACTCCGGCATGGCGACGCTGAAATGCGCGCCGCGATCAAGCCCGTCAATCGTGCTCATCACCTGATTTCTAGGGAAAATACCGCCATTACGGGCTGCAATCTGCGTCAGATCCGGTGGGGCCACAGCCAGCGCGCGCGCCGCTGGCCCACCACCCTTGCCATCAGCAACATGACAACTGGCGCAATCGGCCATGAAGGCCGTGCGCCCGTCCACAGGCTCCTCGACACAGGCCGCCAGACCCAGCGCCGCCAGAATGATGAAATACCGCATGTTCTGCCTCCTGTTTTGATCAGACTGTAACAAATCGAGGGCGCCCGCCACTATGATCTGGATCATGCGGCCCCTAAGCTGCACGAAATTTCAGCAAAGGACCGCCCATGCCCCACCACATCCTGATCATGCTGGCCGCCGGAATAGGTATCCCGGTTCTGGCCGCCCTGAACGCCGCATTGGGCCGCCATATCGGGTCACCTGCAGTGGCGGCGACGGTGCTGTTTGTCGTGGCCTTCAGCGTGGCCGCTGTCACTGCGCTTCTCACCAACCCGGCAGCGGTCAGCAAACTGCCAGCCGCGCCGAAGCATCTGTTTCTGGGCGGTACGCTGGTTGCGTTCTACGTGCTGTCGATCACGTGGATTGCACCCACGATGGGTGTCGGCAACGCGGTGTTCTTTGTGCTGCTGGGGCAACTGATTTCAGCGGCGGCCATCGACCACTTCGGGCTGTTCAGCGCGCAAACCTCTCCGCTGACCTTGACCCGTACCGCCGGGATCGCCCTGATGGCGGCAGGCGTTTTCGTCACGCAGAAAGTCTGATCACCTGTTCCCACAGCGCGTCGGGCACATCGACATCCTGCATCACATGACGGCTGGCACCGGGAATGCGTGTGCCTTCCTGTACGGCCACGGCCTCAGCCAAACTCCCGAAACGATCTGCAAAATCAGCATGATAAGTGCCCGGATCCAGCAGGAAATAAAACTGCCCCAACCCATGCGGCGGCCCATCGGGCAGCTTCAGCCCGCCAACATCCAGCGAATTGACCGATCCGGTCATGCCAGCGGCCAGCAGTTCTGCCATCAGCCCGAACCCCCAGCCTTTGTAGCCACCCGCACTGACCAGCGCGCCTTTCAGCGCAGCCTCCGGGTCGGTCGTCGGCTGGCCCTCGGCATCAACCGCCCAGCCCAGCGGAATGCTCTCTCCCGCAGCCTTGGCCATGGTGATCTTGCCCAGCGCCACGGCAGACGTCGAGAAATCGAAATGCATCGCCGGTGCGCCATTGCCCGGCACGCTCATCGCAATCGGGTTGGTGCCGATCACCGCCTTGTTGCCACCGGGCGGAGCGACGACGGGCGAGGCATTGGTAAACCCGATCCCGATCAACCCTTCGCCTGCAATCTGTTCGGTGAAATACCCCAGCGACGTGCAGGTATGCGCATGGGCCACAGCGAGCGTCGCCACACCGTTTTCGCGGGCGGCCTTTACGGCACTCGTCAATGCCACCTCAAACGCATATTGGGCAAAACCTAAGCGGGCATCGGACAGAACCGCACCAGGGCGCGGGCGGCTGACCACCGGATCAACCGTGCCCTTCACCCGGCCGGATGTCAGCTGCACGCAATAGCTTTCCAGATAGTACAGCCCGCAGATGACATTACCCAACGCCTCGGCCCGGGCCACGGCCTTGGCGACTGACCGACCCTGCCGCTTGCCCGCACCATGGGCCGTCAGCGCCGCAAAACTGCGCTCTTCAATCTCAGTAACATCAACTCTCATAACGTCTCCAATACACCGCCTGTCATCCGCACCTGCCGGTCCATCCGGGCCGCCAGTTCCAGATTATGGGTCGCGATGACGGCGGCAAGCCCGGTATCACGCACCAGCGTCATCAAGGCATCAAACACCCTGTCGGACGTGTCGGGGTCAAGATTGCCCGTCGGTTCATCCGCCAGCAACAGGGCCGGTTCATTGGCCAGCGCCCGGCAGAACGCAACCCGCTGCTGTTCGCCCCCTGACAGGGCCGCAGGGCGGTGCGTCGCCCGTTCCGCAATCCCGACCCGGTCCAACAAAGACATGGCACGATCATGAGCCGCCTTGTCGGCCACGCCATTTGCAAGCTGTGGCAGGATGATATTTTCCAGCGCAGTGAACTCCGGCAGCAGATGGTGAAACTGATAGATGAACCCAACCGTTGAACGGCGCACCGCCGTCCGCCTGCGGTCCGACAGGCGGGTCATATCCTCGCCCTCAATCGCGACGGTCCCCGCATCGGGTGTATCCAGCAGCCCCGCGATATGCAGCAGGGTCGATTTGCCGGCACCAGACGGGGCGACAAGTGCCACCACCTCGCCCGGCTCCACGGTCAGCGTAGCGCCTTGCAGCACCTTCACTTCGTTCGGTTTGCCGTGGTTGTAGCCTTTGACCAGATCGGCCACCTGCAATGTCGGATCACTCATAGCGCAGCGCCTCAACCGGGTTCATCCGGGCGGCACGGCGCGCGGGAAAGATCGTGATGATCCATGATAGGCCCAGCGACAGGGACATCGCCTTGATCACATCCGACAGATGCAACTGGGCCGGGACGTTGTAGATGCCTCTGATCGACGGGTCCCAGACCCCGCCCCCGGCCACATAATTCACCAGACTGAAAATCTGATCGATATAGATCGCAAAGAGACACCCCAGCACGACGCCAAAGAACGTTCCAATCGTTCCGATCCCGGCGCCACAGATAAAGAACACCCGCAGGATCGACCCTTCGGTCAGGCCCATCGTGCGCAAAATCCCCACATCGCGGCCCTTGTTTTTGACCAGCATGATCAAGCCGCTGATGATGTTCATCGACGCCACCAGCACAAGGATCGACAGGATGATGAACATCACATTATCCTCGATCGTCAGCGCCCGCAGGAACCGGCCCACACGATCCTGCCAGCTATAGGCCCACATACCCGGCCCGGCCGCATTGGCCACGATTTGTTTCAGCTCTTCTGACCGGTTGATATCGTCCAGCCGCACCTCCAACTCGTCCGCCACACCATCGCGGTTAAACACCAACTGAGCCACGTCAAAGGGCAGATAGGCGCGCACCTGATCAATCTGATAGCGCCCGGTGGAAAAGATATACACGACCTCATAAGCATTGCGCCGGGTCGATTGACCCATCGGTGTCGCGGCCCCGCCCCGTGTCGTGACCACGACCCGGTCACCCAAGCTCAGCCCCAGCGTCTCCGCCAGCGCGGACCCAAGTGCGATCCCATTCGGCAAGTCATTGATATCACCGATGGTGCGCTCACTTTGCACAATCGCGTCGGATTGTTTGAGGTCCTCCAGCCCGATGCCATAGATATCGGCCAGCGCGATACGCCCGGTCACCCCTTCGGCCATGGATTGGCCACGCACCAGCGGGGCCACACTTTCCACACCCTCCACGGTTATGATCCGCTCGGCCATGTCTTCGAATTCCGTGATGACCTCGCCCGGCTGCACGACCGAAATATGGGCATTCGCCCCGACAATCGTGTCGATGAACTCCGCCCGGAACCCGGACCGAACCGCCAAGGTCGCGATCAGGGCAAAAACCGCCAAGGTCACACCGATCAGGCTGATCCAGGTCATCACGCTGACCCCGCCCTCGGCGCGCTTGGCACGGATATAGCGCCAAGCAATCATCCACTCGAATTTGGCAAAGGGTCGGGTGTGTTTCACCGTGGCCATGACTGCTCCTGCCTGTGTTTCGGCGCAACGTGGTGCGTTCACCGCCCACGGTCAAGCGTCTTTCCGCCAGATCAGGTGGCTGAGCGGATCAAAGTCCAGCATGGCACCCTGCCCCGCGACAAAGCCTACCAATGATTGCCCGGCGTCATCATCGGCGTCAGGTCCCGACCCTTGGCCGCAGCCTTGCCCGCAGCCGCCCAAAGCAACCCGCGCCGCAGCATTTCCCGCGCGGGCCCCTCAGCAATCACATCAGGCTGATGGCCCAGCGCGTTGTAATAGACCCGGCCCAATCCCCAGTCCCTCGTCCAGGCGACCGGCATATCCACCGGACCATTCGGGCTGTGATACCACGTCACCACATCCGTGCGGGTCGTGGCCAGAATCCGGTTCGCGGGATCGACATGCAGATAATACTGCTCTGACACCACATCGAAATCCGGAATGCCCGTAACCAGCGGATCATCCGAGGTGATCCTGACGCGATAGTTCATGCCATCACCCCCCGGATGCGCCACCCAATTGGCCCCGGTCATGAATTGCCACAATGGGCTGCTGCGGAACGCGTCGCACATGCCGCCGTGGCAACCAGCAAGGCCGGTGCCCCTCGCCACGGCCTCTGACACGTTGGTGGCGGCCTCACGGCTCAGCACGCCATCGGTCCAGACCGGCACGATCAGGTCATAACGCTGCAAACCCTCAGCATCGTCAAACGGGTCAAGAGTATCGGCCAGCGTGACATGACCGCCCGCCGCCTCAAGCATATCCCGAAAGAGGCCTGCGACCTTCTCGGGCTCATGCCCGTCCCATCCGCCCCAGACAATCAAGGCATGCATCAGCGCTGCACACCGGCCAGACGCGGCCTGCTGTCGGGCGTCTGTGCCACCAGCGTCGGGCGGGCCAGCGGCGGATCGGGACGCAACCCCGGCTCATGCCGCTTGGGTGCGGCCTTCGCCACGATCTTGCGCCTGCGAAACGGCATCGCCAATGCGCCGAACAGAGCGGCCAGCGTGGCCCAGCCCC
The DNA here is from genome assembly GCF_046762905.1 of Yoonia sp. R2-816. Lineage (NCBI taxonomy): Bacteria > Pseudomonadati > Pseudomonadota > Alphaproteobacteria > Rhodobacterales > Paracoccaceae > Yoonia > Yoonia sp. R2-816. The sequence goes on from NZ_JBKQXN010000188.1 coordinate 62,572, forward strand.
CGACAAACCCTGCCCCGGCAGCGGCAGCCCCGGCCGTACTGACCGGCACGGCGGGTGTGAAATCCGACCAAACCTCTTGCACGGTAGGGCCATCGGCCATGCGGTGCGGCAAGATCAGGCGCTGCAAAGGCGATGCGGCCTGCAGCACTGTCAGATTGTCAGCTAGCCGGGCATGGCGGGCAAAAAGGGCGCGCATGTCAGCCTGATGACGCAGCTGGAAATCCGAACCGGACAGATCCTGCAACGCCTCTTCACGGCCCATGCCTTCGGCCAGGGCAGAGGCATCAAATTCCTTGACCACAACGGTCAGCGCATCCACCTGCCCTGCAAGGCGCTGGATATACTGCTGCGAAAATTCGGGAAATTGCGACAGACCCGCCGCCCCGGCCAGCCCACCGACCAAACACAGCGCGCGGATCATGCCCGGACCCTCCGACGAACCAAATTCTTCATCTGCGACCTCAATGCATCTTGTTTTTTTGTGGTTATAGCAGAGAAATCAAACGGAGCGAATGCAACTGCGCCGTGGCAGCATTCTCTTGCCTGTGAGTGCAACCGTTTCAACACATCTGCGGCCCGATACCGCAATAACGCGCAACGCGTCGCCAGAGGAACCTATGTTCACCATCCACAAAATCGCTTTTGCCTTTGTCAGGCAGAACCCGGTATTTCTGGCGACACTCACCCTTGTAATACTCGGAGCACAGCTCATTCTCGCCCCGTTCGGGATCGGTGCGTCTGGTGTTCTGGTGTTATGGATCTGTGCGTTTTATGTGCTGTTCCGGGCGATAGTGTTTGACGAGCTTGCATTCTGGGCAACGGCAAGAACACAAACGCGCCCCTCAGGTCTGGCTGGCTTTCTTATTGCCGCACTTTTGCTTCTGATCGGGTCCATCACGTTTGGCGTCTTTGTGTTTTCCATGATCTTTGGCTCGATCCTTGACGGCTACCCCGGACCGCAATCCGCACCCGGTGTCGCTGCACTGCTGCTTTTTCTGGGGTCATTCGGGCTTCTGTCGCTTTTCGGAACCGGCCTGCCCGCCGCCGCAGCAGCTGATCGCTGGGGGCCAAACATTTCACTGCAACGTGCACCACGCACCTTGTGGCCTATCTTCACCGGTTTGGTGGCAGGACCGGGCATATTCGGGGCTGTCGCAATGGGTCTTGTCCTTGCTGCGGAAAGTGGCGCGCGTATTATTGGCTTCAGTACCAGCGCGTTGGGCATCTTCCATCCTGTACAACTACTGATCGCGTTTGTGATCAATCTCGGCACGCTGCTTTACCTGCTGCTGACCGCCGTCGCGCTCACACGCGCCTATCAGCGCGTCGCTCCGATCGAGGTCAAAGCCGCCATGGGTATTCCGGAAGACAAGGCAGAAGTTTTCGCCTGATCTCAGGCGTTTGCGGTCAACCAGCCGATCACGTTGTCCGCATCCTGATCCGGGGGAAAGACCGGATAAAAGACGTGCGCAATCTTACCGTCACGCACGATCATGGTCAGGCGCTTGAGCAGGGTTTGCCCATCCACCTCCATGCTGGGCAGATCAAGGGCCGCGCGCAATGCGCCGTCCTTGTCGGACAGCAGGGGAAAGGGCAGATGCAGCCGTTCTGCCGCCTCTTGCTGATAGTCGGTGGCTTGGGTCGAGACGCCGAACAGATTGTCCACACCATAGCCCCGCAGTTCCTTGAAATGATCGCGGAAGGCGCAGGACTGCGGTGTGCAACCGCGGGCACCTGGAATGTCATCCCAATCCTCAGGCAAATCCCGGTCTGGACGGCCCGTCATCGGATAGATGTAAATCACCGTCAGCCCGCGCTGGGCCCCGAGGTTGACCGATTTGCCATGCGTTCCGGGCAAGCGGACATCCGGCAATTTCTTGCCTTCCAGATGATCTGCGCCGCCATCGTCAGACGGCGCAGGGATCAGTGACCAGTCCACATCGTTCAGGCTCATGAGATACCCCGATAAATGTCGGCAATCCGTGCAACGGCCTGCTCTGGCGGCAATTCCTCGTTGTCGCCGGTGCGGCGGCTGGTCAGTTCGACCACCCCGTTTTTCAGTCCACGTGGGCCCACGGTAACCCGCCATGGCAGCCCGATCATGTCCATTGTGCCGAATTTGGCCCCGGCCCGTTCATCGCGGTCGTCATAAAGCGGCTCAAGACCCAGCGCGGTCAGGCTGTCATAAAGCGACTGGCACGCGGCGTCGGCTTCGTTGTCACCCTGCTTGAGGTTCACGATCCCGCAATGGAACGGGGTCACACCTTCCGGCCAGATAATGCCTTTGTCATCATGGCTGGCCTCGATGATCGCGCCCAACAGACGGGACACCCCGATGCCGTGACTGCCCATATGCACCGCTGCCTTACCGCCCTTACCGTCATCGACGACCGCACCCAGCTTTTCGGAATAAAGGGTGCCGAAATAGAATATCTGGCCGACCTCGATCCCCCGGGCCGTGCGTTGCCGGTCCGCCGGGACCTTGGCGAACAGGTCCGCATCATGGGTCTCGTCCGTGCGGGCATAAAGCGACGTGAACTCGTCCATGATCGCCTGACACTGGTCATGGTTGTCAAAATCCACATCTCGTTCGCCCATGCGGATATCGGTGACCGCGCTGTCATAGAACACTTCGCTTTCGCCGGTTTCGGCCAGCACGAGAAACTCGTGGGTATAATCGCCGCCAATCGGGCCGCTGTCGGCGCGCATCGGAATCGCCTGCAGCCCCATGCGCTCATAAGTGCGCAGATAGGTGACCAGATGGCGGTTATAGGCGTGCAGCGCGTCTTCCTTGGTCAGGTCGAAATTGTAGCCGTCCTTCATCAGAAACTCTCGGCCGCGCATGACGCCAAAACGCGGGCGGACCTCGTCCCGGAACTTCCACTGGATCTGGTAGAGCGTCAGCGGCAGGTCCTTGTAGGACCCGACATTCGCCCGGAACACATCGGTAAACATTTCTTCCGCTGTCGGTGAAAACAGCATGTCGCGGCCATGCCGGTCCTGCATTCGTAGCATTTCCTCGCCATAACCATCATAGCGGCCGCTTTCGCGCCACAGGTCCGCCGATTGCAGCGTCGGCATCAGCATCGCGATATGCCCGGCCTTGGCCTGCTCCTCATGCACGATGTTTTCCAGCTTGCGCAGCACCTTGAAGCCCAGCGGCAGCCACGAATAAATCCCGGCACTCGCCTGCTTGATCATCCCCGCCTGCAACATGTAGCGGTGGCTGACAATCTGCGCCTCGCGTGGCGTTTCTTTCAGTACAGGCAGGAAATAGCGGCTCAGGCGCATGGATGTCCCCTTGGCATGATCATTTCGCATCGGTGTAGGGCGCAAGCGACAGGCTGACAAGCAACAACCGTCACCCGATTGTTTCCAAATCAGCAATTGACGCAGCCACCCCGCCTGCCCTATGCCCCGCAACTTCAAGGAGCACGAAATGACCAGCCTGCGCCAGATTTCAAACCAACTGCCAGCCATTGCCACAGGCAAGGGCCGGTTTGGCTATGCGCAGGCCAATGATGGCATTCTGCGGCTGCTTGAAAGGGGCTCATCCGGGTAAACCCACCCGACATGACAACCTGACGGCAAGCCGCTTCATCCCGAAGCGGCTTTTTTATTTTTGGAGAAGGACAATGAAAGTCGAAATCAAGACCCTGGACGATGTGCTGCCCCATATCTCGTATGATGACGGGATCGTGGTGTCAGAGCGCGCGGGCTATACCGTGGTGGATTATGTGTTCGTCACGCCGAATACGTTTGCCAACCCGGTGGCCCAGCAATGCCGGGGTCTGAAATTCGGCGCCGATGAACGGCTCATCGCGCGGCCCTTCCACAAGTTCTTCAACATCGGGGAAAGGGAACAACCGCACGACATCGACTGGACCCGGCCTCATGTGATCATGGACAAGCTCGACGGGTCCATGGTGCATCCGGTCACTCTGAATGACGAACTGGTGTTCATGACCCGGATGGGGATCACCGATCAGGCCAAGGCGGCTCTGTCCGTCGCCTCCGACGCGGTCAAACGGCTCTGCGTGGACGTGATGGCCGCCGGGCAAACGCCGATGTTCGAATTCACCGGGCCGGACAACCGGATCGTGGTCGACTATGCGGATACGCGGCTGACGCTACTGGCCGTCAGGGACATCATCAGCGGGGCGTACATGGGCCACGCGGATCTGACGGCGCTTGCGGCCCGATATGGGGTGCCGGTGGCTGATACCTTCGGGCAAGTGACCCATGCGGATGCGTTCATCACAACCGGGCGGGCACTGACCGGGGTTGAAGGCTACGTTGTCGCGTTCGAGGACGGGCACAGGCTGAAACTTAAGGCCGACGGCTATGTGCTGCGGCACAAGGCGCTGGCCGGGGTGGCCTACGAGAAGAACGTGCTCGCCTGGATCGTAGAGGACGCGTTGGACGACGTGCTGCCGCTCCTGCACGGCGACGTGGCGGACCGGGTGCAAACCTATCAGGCACGCCTGACAGCCGCGATCAACGCCCGCGTGGCAGAGCTGACAGGCTTCGCCGCTGCGTTCGAAGGTGCCGACCGGCGGACCTACGCCATGGCCGTGAAGGACAAGATCGACCGGCGCCTGCAACCGGTGGCCTTTGCCATCGCCGATGGGCGCGACGCGCGGGCAGCGATCATGAAGCTGCTCAAACGGTCCACCGGGTCGGAAAACCGGGTACACGAAATCCGGGACCTGTTCGATCTGGACTGGAAAGGGTCGGACCTTGTGATGCGCGATATTTAAGCAAAACCCATGTCCGGGCGACCGGGCATGGGTGCCACAACATGAAATTTCTGTGAAAGGCGCGAATAATTGGATCGCCACGGGCGTAGCCCTTATACATTCATCTTATCAAGGAGCGTCCCCATGATCCGCCTTATTGCCATTCTATTCATACTCCTGCCGCTGGGCAGCTTTGCCGCGCCCATTAACTATGCCCTGCAGGCCGACCGGTCAGAGGTCGGGTTTGTCTATACCCTCAGCGGGGCCAATAACCGCGGGTCCATGCCTGTGCGGTCCGCCAATATCGTCATCGACCTGCAGCAATTCGCCAATTCCAGCGCCGATGTCACGCTGGATGTCAGCCGGGCCCGCACCGGGCTGATCTTCGCCACAGAGGCGCTCAAAGCCGCAAGCGTGCTGGATGCGCGCGGTCACCCGACGATCCGGTTTCAATCCACCGCCGTGCGCGCCAACAACCCGCGTAACCTGTCCGAAGGTGGTCAGATCGACGGGCTTTTGACGATCAAAGGTGTGACCCGGCCTGTCACGCTCAACGCCGCCGTTTTCCGGCAGCGCGGCGCGCCCGATGGCGACCTGAGCCAGCTGAGCTTTCGCATCTCTGGCGCTGTGAAGCGGTCCGATTTCGGGGCCACCGGGTACAGTGACATCGTTGCCGACACGATCAATATCGACATCGCCGCACGGGTGATTGCGGCACCCTAATTTGCATCGCCCCTTGCACAGCCATGATCCATAACGCATCTATCGGAAAGGTAATTATGGATCATGCATGGCACTTCCGGTTTCTCAACAAGCCAAATACTGGGGCATCGCCACAGCTGTTTTTCTGGTCGTCTTGTGGTTTCTGGGGGATGTGATCCTGCCATTTGTGCTGGGCGGGGCCATCGCCTACTGCCTTGATCCGATCGCTGACCGGCTAGAAAAGGCAGGATGCACACGGGTGATTGCGGTGACGATTATCACCATTGTCGCGGCCCTTGTTTTTGTGCTTCTGATCCTGCTGGTTATCCCGACCCTGATCCAGCAGACCGCGGCCCTGATCGACACGGCGCCAGAACTTTTCGAACGGCTGCAGGCGGGACTGACCGAACGATTTCCCCAGATACTCGACGCTGACAGCACCGTTCGCCAGCAACTTCTGGCGATTGGCGAAACGATCCAGTCAAAAGGCGGGGAGCTGGTCAATGGGCTGGTCAGTTCTGCGCTTGGACTGATCAACGTGCTGGTCCTGCTGATCATTGTGCCAGTTGTCGCTTTCTACATGCTGCTGGACTGGGACAACATGACAGCCAAGATCGACAGCATGCTGCCCCGCGACCATGTTGACACGATCCGGCAACTGGCCCGCGATATCGACCGGACTTTGGCTTCTTTCATTCGCGGTCAGGGCACGGTCTGTCTGGTGCTGGGTACCTACTACGCCGTCGGGCTGATGGCGGCGGGGCTGAATTTCGGCCTCATCGTGGGCTTCATCGCCGGGCTGATCACCTTTATTCCCTATGTTGGCGCGCTGGTTGGCGGTGTGCTGGCCGTTGGGTTGGCCCTGTTCCAGTTCTGGGGCTCGGTCGAGGTGACGGACGGCGAAACCGTCACCTATGCCACCAACTGGGTGCGCATCGGGATTGTCGCTGGCATCTTTGGCTTCGGACAGTTTCTCGAAGGAAACATTCTGACACCCAAGCTGGTCGGCGGGTCTGTCGGCTTGCACCCCGTCTGGCTGCTTTTTGCGCTATCCGTCTTTGGCTCGCTTTTCGGCTTTGTGGGTATGCTCGTCGCCGTTCCCGTGGCCGCCGTGTTGGGGGTCGTCGTCCGTTACGCGCTGGAGCAATACAAAGACAGCCTGCTTTATCGCGGCAAATCGACCGGCGACTAGGATGAACAACCAACTGTCATTCGACTGGCCAACAGGTGTTGCGCTGGGGCCTGATGACTTCTTTGTGTCCGAAGCCAACGCGCAGGCCTTTGCGATGCTCGAAGCCCCCGATAGCTGGCCGGAACGTAAGCTGGTGATCGCCGGGCCGACAGGCTGTGGCAAAAGCCATCTGGCGCGCATCTTTCAAAACCAGCAAGGCGGCGTGATCATCGACGCGGGCACCCTGCCCGCCGACTATCAGACTGATGCGCAGACCGTGATCGTCGAAGACATGGAAACGCTGCCAAAGGCGGCGGAAGAGGCGATGTTCCACCTGCACAACCACCTGCGCAACACCGGCGGCACCCTGCTGATGACGGCCCAAACACCGCCCAGCCGCTGGCCCATCACCCTGCCCGATCTCGCCAGCCGGATGCAGGCGACAACCCTAACCCAGATCAGCAACCCCGATGATGCGCTGCTGCAGGCGCTGATCATGAAACTTTTTGCCGATAGGCAGATCGCACCAAAGCCCAATCTGGTGGCCTATCTGGCCTCCCGCATCGAACGGTCATTCGCCGCCGCTGCCGATATCGTGGCACGGCTGGACGCAACCGCGCTGGCCTCGGGCGACAAGATCAACCGCAAACTCGCCAAGCGGCTGCTGGACAACCCCGGCTAAGCCCGCGATACTTGTCATACGCCTGCAACAGTTTCAGCAGACAAGGCCCCATGACCAAAGCGAATTTTCTTGAAGGGGACTATCCGGCCCCGACGACGCTCGATATCGACCACAGCACGCCTGCGCGGTTCTTCAACCGCGAACTCAGCTGGCTTGGGTTCAACTGGCGTGTGCTGGAAGAAGCGGAAAACCCTCGCGTGCCCTTGCTCGAACGGCTGCGCTTTTTGTCGATCTCGGCCACCAATCTGGATGAATTCTATACCGTCCGCGTCGCGGGCCTGCGCGAACTGGTTCACGAGGGCAACAGCACCCCCGGCCTTGACGGGCTGACACCCGCCGAACAACTGGTTGTCATCGACACTGATGCGCGCCGCCTGATGGCGCGACAACAAGAGGTGTTCAACATCCTGCAGGCCGAAATGGCCGATCAGGACATCCATATCCTCAGCCAGGCAAACCTCACCAAAGACGATATCGCATATCTCGAGGATGTGTTCATCGAACAGGTTTTCCCAGTCCTGTCCCCGCTTGCCATCGACCCCGCACACCCCTTCCCCTTCCTGCCAAACGAAGGGTTTGCACTGGCACTGCAACTGGAACGGCCCAGCGACAAACGGCAATTGCGCTCTCTCTTGCCGGTCCCTGCGCAGATCGACCGGTTCGTCCCCCTGCCCTCTGACAGCGGCCAGCGTTTCCTACCGCTGGAAGAACTGCTGCTTGTCCAGATCGCCCGGCTGTTCCCCGGCTATCAGATTAAGGGGCATTGCGCCTTCAAGGTCCTGCGCGACAGCGACTTGGAGGTCGAGGATGAGGCCGAGGACCTCGTGCGCGAATTTGAAGTCGCCCTCAAACGGCGCCGCCGGGGCGAGGTCGTGCGCCTCAAAATGTCCGCCGGGGCGCCCTCTGCACTGAAAACACTGATCATGTCCGAACTCCATGTGACCGAAGACACCGTGATCGAGGTGGACGGGCTGATCGGCATCGCCGACCTTGGCGAACTGGTGCTCGACAATCGGCCCGATCTGCTTTGGCCGCCTTTTAGCCCCCGCGTGCCCGAGCGGGTGCAGGACCATGACGGCGATATGTTCGCTGCCATCCGGCAAAAGGACATGCTGCTGCACCACCCTTATGAAACCTTCGATATGGTTGTGCGTTTCCTGAAACAAGCGGCCCGCGATCCCAACGTGGTGGCAATCAAGCAAACGCTCTACCGCACATCGAAGAAATCCCCGATTGTCGAAGCGCTGTGCGAGGCGGCAGAAGACGGCAAATCCGTTACCGCGCTGGTGGAGTTGAAAGCGCGCTTCGACGAGGCCGCCAATATCCGGCAATCCCGCCGCCTCGAACGGGCGGGGGCACATGTGGTCTATGGCTTCCTGCAATACAAAACCCACGCCAAGATCAGCACCGTGGTCAGGCGCGAAGGCGACAAACTGGTCACCTATACCCATTTCGGCACCGGCAACTATCACCCGATCACGGCGCGCATCTACACCGATCTCAGCCTCTTCACCTGCGACGCCAAGCTGGGGCAGGACGCGACCAAGGTGTTCAACTACATCTCTGGTTACGCCCAGCCTGAAGACCTCAAACACCTCGCCATCTCACCGCTGACGCTCAAGCAAACCCTGCTCGACCGGATCGCGGCAGAGGCCGAGAATGCAAAGGCGGGCAAGCCTGCCGTCATCTGGGCCAAGATGAACTCACTGATCGAAAGCGACGTGATCGACGCGCTCTATGCCGCCAGTCAGGCGGGGGTCAAAATCAGCCTTGTGGTGCGGGGCATCTGCGGTCTGCGGCCCGGCGTCACAGGGCTGTCCGAAAACATCCGGGTCAAATCCATCGTAGGGCGGTTTCTGGAACATTCGCGCATTGTCTGCTTTGGCAATGGAAGCGTGCTGCCCAGCAAAAAAGCCAAGGTCTATATCAGTTCGGCCGACTGGATGGGGCGCAACCTGAACCGGCGGGTCGAAACCCTGATCGAGATCAAGAACCCCACCGTCAAGGCGCAAATCGTCAGCCAGATCATGGCAGCCAACATGGCTGACGTGGCGCAAAGCTGGGTCATGTCCGCCGATGGCAGCTTTACCCGTGCTGTTATCGAAGAAGGCGAATTTGCCTTTAATTGCCACCGGTTCTTCATGGAAAACCCGTCACTGTCGGGGCGCGGCTCGGCCGGGGCATCGGACGTTCCGCAATTGACCCACACCGACGATTGACCGATACCTGATCGCGGGGCATCTGCGGGGACGGGACCACATGACGCAACAACCGGACACCATCGACTGGGGGCCGTTCGGCCGCCCTCTGTTCGAGGACGAGGCGGCACAAAACCTGCGCCGGGTCGGTGTCATCGATGTGGGGTCCAACTCTGTCCGGTTGGTCGTGTTTGATGGTGCGGGCCGTTCGCCAGCCTATTTCTACAACGAAAAAATCATGTGCGCCCTGGGTGCCGGTTTATCGGAAACCGGGCATCTCAACCCCGAAGGCCGGGTGCGGGCGCTGTCGGCAATCCGGCGTTTCGCCGCCCTGGCCGAAGGCATGGGGATCAGCCCGCTGACCGCTGTGGCCACCGCCGCGATGCGCGAGGCCAGCGACGGCAAAGAATTTCAAGATGAAATCCTGCGCGAAACCGGCATCAAGCTTTGGGTCATCGACGGCAAGGAAGAGGCGCGATTGTCGGCGCAAGGCGTATTGCTGGGCTGGCCAGGCAGTTACGGGCTCGTCTGCGATATCGGCGGTTCATCCATGGAACTGGCCGATCTGGCAGAAGGGCGCGTCGGGCGGCGGGTCACATCAGCGCTTGGCCCGCTGAAACTACGCGAAATCAAGGGCGGCAAGAAGGCGGTCAAGGCCTATGTGCGCGAGACGATGCAAAACCTGCATGACGAGATGGGCAATGAAACCGGCATGCGCCTGTTTCTGGTGGGCGGATCATGGCGTGCCATCGCACGGGTCGATATGGAACGGCGAGGCTATCCGCTGACGGTTCTGCACGAATACCGCATGACATCACGCAAGATCAGCAAGACCGCCGAATATATCCGCAGCTCTGATTTGCAGGAATTGCGGGCGCGCTGTGGCATTTCCGACAGCCGGATGTCGCTGGTGCCGCTGGCCACGATCGTGCTTCAGGAATTGATGCGCACCTTCAAACCCAAGGATGTCGCCGTCTCATCCTATGGAATCCGCGAGGGGATGCTGTTTGAACAGATGCCCCGCGCGCTGCGCGAACGCGACCCCCTGATCGAGGCCTGCCGCTTTGCCGAAGCCAAGGATGCCCGCCTGCCCGGCTTTGGCCGCGTGCTGTTTGATTTTGTCAAACCCCTCTTTCCGCGCGCAAACTGGCAACGTAAGCGGATCATCAAAGCCGCGTGTCTGCTACATGATGTCAGCTGGCGGGCGCACCCCGATTACCGGGCCGAAGTGACATTCGACAACGCCACACGCGCCAATCTGGGCGGGCTGAAGCACTATGAACGTGTGCTGCTTGGGCTGGCCCTGATGAACCGCTACACCAACAAGCCCGACAACCCCCGCTATAGCGATCTTTTCGCGATGTTGACCCCCGACCAGATCAAAGAGGCCGAGATACTGGGCAAGGCCATGCGTCTGGGCGCGATGCTCTGGATCAATACCGACGAACAACCGGGTGTCTTGAAATGGAACAGCAAGTCGCGCGAACTCACCCTCAAACTGACGCAGCAGGCCCGCCCGCTTTTTGGCGAAGTGGCCGAAGCGCGGTTCGGCGCGCTGGTCTCAGCCCTTGATGCAACGGGCACGGTCACATTCACGAAATAGCCACATCGCGCAACGTTCGCAGCCTTAATGGGGGTCAAAGCCGACAAAAGGTCCGACGTTTTGCCGACGCAAATCCGACGCGATGCCGACAGCGGTTTGGCCGTGAAAAACAGGCGTTAACCTATGATTCGCCTGCACCGGGCGTTGCCACCGTTCGGTGGGGGGTCACGCAACACCCAATCTAAAGCTCAATTTCACCGGTTTCGCTGTCCGGCATCCAGATCGGTGCATCCGGATCGCGGCGAATGATGATATCACCATTGGGCAGAAACTCCGGCGCCTGATAATGCCGGAAATCATCCACCTGGCTCAACAATTCTGTGAACGCAGGACCCATCTCTCGGGCGAACTCTCCGATCACCGGGGCCATGTCTTCCAGCGATCCGCGCAGTTCCGAAATCGCCGGTTCCATCTCGGACATGAGGCCGCGCATCAGCATCCGCGCGCCCTCTTCCATCAGATTAAAACCCTCTTGAACCTCGCCATCCTCCGCCAGGACAGGGGTGACGGTGAGGCCAAGGGCCAGTGTTAATGCAGCTATCTGTTTCATGCCGAAACTATAGCAAAATAAGGGATAACCCTCAAATCACAAAGCAATGTCCAGCACGACCGGAAAGTGGTCAGAGGCCAGCAAAAGCGCCTCGCGCAGATCGGCATTGGCATAACATAGCGGATGGTCAAACGGATGCCAGATCTGCCAGCGCGGATCTTTCGCCCTCAACCCGGGCGACACCATGATGTAGTCCAGAAGCGCCTGCAAATAAGGCTCTCCCTTCCGCTTGAAACGCGCGGTCACCGGCATCGCACCCAGCCTGCGACCAAGCGCCATCCGGGCGTGCGGATCGAACAACTGCATGCCGTTACCTTCGCCCAGAACAATCTCCACCCCGGACCTGCCAAACAGCTTTTCATACTCGTCCAACCCCGGACCATCATTGAAATCGCCCAGAACGATCAGATCGTCACCAGCAGCCAAATGCGCCTCGACCCGCTTGCGCAGCCAGATGCATTGGGCAAGCTGCTTGCGCCTGTTTTCAATGGATAATCTGGTCGCCGCCGCCGCATTCCGTGCGCCATGCGGCGCCTTGGATTTGGCATGAACACCAATCAACCGCAGCGGCCCATTCGGCGTGGTCACGGCAATCTCCAAAGGGGGTTTCGACCAGCGGATAATGTCAGGGGCCGCGTCCACATTCACATCCATGCGGAACTTGTTGTCGAATGGCGGACAGTCATCATCGCCCTGCGGATCATGGACCGCCTGCATCACCGCAGGATCATAAAGCAGCGCGATTTCCTGTTGGGTATCGTTCTGAAACCCGACAATCGCCGCCGTGGTCCGCAACCCGAAATACCTGGCAAATTCGACCAATGCCAATGTCCCGTCCCGTTTGCGGCTGCTGTCCGGGGCCTCGATAATCATCACGGCATCGGCATCCATCGCGGTAAAAACAGCACCCAACGCATCGGTCTGCTGGGCGCGGGTGACATCCCACCGGCCCGACCAACTGCCATCGGCGATCAATAAGCCGTTGTCATCAAACAGATTATTGAACCACTCGATGTTATAGGTCGCGATCCTCACACCCTTGTATCCTGTATCTGTTCCCAGGCCCGGTTGATCGCCACCATGCGGCGCTCGGCCAGTTTGATGGCCTCTTCCGGCACCCCCCGCGCCATCATCTGATCGGGATGGGTTTCACGCACCAGCTTGCGCCACGACGCACGGATTTCATCAAGCGGCGCGTCAGGTTCGACGCGCAAAACATCATAGGGGTCGCGCTCTGCATCCTCGACGAATTGCGCGCGGATGCTGCGGAAACGGCGCTCATCAAATCCGAAAATCTCTGCCACTTCCCGCAAAAACGCATCCTCTTTCGGGTGATAGATCCCGTCGGCCATGGCGATATGAAACAGCCCCTCCAGCAGATCACAAAGCGGCGCGTCATCCGCGCCATACATCGCCTTGATCCGGCGGGCATACGTGTCAAATCCCGCCACATCCTGCCGGGCCATGTTGAACACGCGGGCGGCGTTCTCCTCTTCCGCCGCCGGAATGACAAACACCTCGCGAAAGGCGATCACCTCGTCGCGCGTCACCACACCATCAGCCTTGGCCATTTTGGCCCCCAAAGCGATCACGGCGATTGTAAAGGCGACAGTCCGCTCCGGCGGCGTGCGCAGTTTTTCAAACACAGCCGACAAGCCCTCACCAGTAGCGAGGGCTGAAATAGCGTCAGCGATGCGGGTCCAGATCGACATAGGGTCCCTTTGTCCGGATGAGGCTTGCGGCGGCACCAAAACCATTATCGGCGCGATGTGCAAGCTTTCAAAGGCTTGCCACCGATTTAAGCCATGTTTTCTGACCGCTAGCTCAAAACACGCTCACCTTTGGGCGTGTCGAATATGGCGCGAAAATCACTGGGGCCGCGCGGGAAATGCACCCGTGGATCAGCAATTTCAACCAGGCCCGGCAAGGCCGCATCGGGATAGCTGACCTCGAACCGGCGCAACCGGCAACCACTATCGGGCAGGCGTGTGGCAGGATGCGTCGTGCCCTCGGCCCAGCGGATCAGCGTGGGAAAGGCCCCGCCGAAGGGCAGGCTGCCATCTTCGGGCACAGTCAACTGCCAGCGCAAATCGCCCCGTGCCAGATCAATTGGCGGGCCGGTGATTGCCATCGTTTCATCGAAACTGTCGGTCTGACAAATCCAGTTCGCCAAACGGGGCGGGCCGCTGTATTGATCCAGGCCAAACCAACGCGGCCCGTCAAACGGTGCTGCGTTCGGGTCCGGCGCAATGACTTCCAGATAGATATCACCCAGCCCCAACAGCTTGTTATGCGTGCCATAGCGGACATGCTGGCCGCCCGGTTGCATGGTCACGCCCAATGTCCGTTCGACCCAGGCGACACCGTCTGCCAGCGTTTGGGCAGCCACGGCAAGATGATCCAGTTTCAGCATGGTCTGCTCCCGGCAGCGATCAAAATTCTAGAATTTTGATCTACCCGCGCGCCTGGCGGATCAACCCCAAAATATCCTGCGCAGCCTTCGGAATATTCGTTCCCGGCCCAAAGATTGCCTTCACGCCCGCGTCGTAAAGGAATTGGTAATCCTGTTGCGGGATAACGCCTCCGCAGATCACGATGATATCGTCCGCATCGGCGTCTTTCAGGGCCTGCACCAGTTTTGGCGCCAGCGTTTTGTGCCCCGCCGCCTGGCTGCTGATCCCGATGACATGCACGTCATTGTCGATGGCATCCTGTGCCGCCTCATCCGGGGTCTGAAACAGTGGGCCCACGTCCACGTCAAACCCGATATCGGCAAAGGCGGTGGCAATCACCTTGGCCCCCCGGTCATGACCATCCTGCCCCATCTTGACGACCAGCATCCGTGGACGCCGCCCTTCTTCCTCGGCAAAGGTATTGATGCTGTCCTGAATGGCGGCAAAACCTTCATCGCCCTCATAAGCCGCACCATACACCCCGGCGAGCGTCTTGACCTCGGCCCGGTGCCGACCAAATGCTTTTTCCATAGCCATGCTGATTTCTCCTACGGTGGCGCGGGCGCGTGCGGCCTCAATCGCTGCTTCCAACAGGTTGCCGCCTTCGTTTGCGCGGCGCGTCAGTTCGGCGAGTGCTGTGTCACAGGTTGCCTGGTCGCGGGTCGCCTTGGTCCGTTCAATCCGCGCGACCTGCGCTTCGCGCACCGCATCATTGTCGATATCAAGGATATCGATCGGATCTTCCTTGTCCTTGCGATACTTGTTGACCCCAACGATCACTTCGATCCCACGGTCGATTTCCGCTTGACGGCGGGCGGCAGTTTCCTCGATCCGCAGCTTGGGCATGCCGGATGCGACGGCCTTGGTCATACCACCCATCTCCTCGACCTCTTCGATCAAGGCCCAAGCGGCCTCGGCCAGTTCATGGGTCAGGCTTTCGACGTAGTAGGACCCAGCCAAAGGATCGACCACATTTGTGACCCCGGTTTCTTCCTGCAAAATCAACTGGGTATTGCGCGCGATGCGCGCGCTGAATTCGGTTGGCAACGCAATCGCCTCGTCCAGCGCGTTGGTATGCAGCGACTGCGTACCGCCCAGAACAGCACTCATCGCCTCGTAGGCGGTGCGGATCACGTTGTTGTAAGGATCCTGCTCCTGCAAACTAACGCCGGATGTCTGGCAATGGGTCCGCAGCATCGACGATTTTGGGTTCTTCGGTTCAAACTCCGTCATGATCCGCGACCAGAGCAGACGGGCCGCCCGCAGCTTGGCGGCTTCCATGAAAAAGTTCATCCCGATGGCGAAAAAGAAACTGAGCCTTCCTGCAAACTGATCCACATCCATGCCGCGCGCGATGGCGGTGCGCACATATTCGCGGCCATCGGCCAGCGTGTAGGCCAGTTCCTGCACGAGGTTCGCCCCGGCCTCCTGCATGTGGTAGCCGCTGATGCTGATCGAGTTGAATTTTGGCATCTCATTCGTGGTGTATTCGATGATGTCCGCAATGATCCGCATCGAGGGTTCCGGCGGGTAGACATAGGTGTTGCGCACCATGAATTCCTTCAGAATATCGTTCTGAATCGTCCCCGACAGAACGTTGCGCGGATGCCCCTGTTCTTCTCCGGCCACGATGAAATTGGCGAGGATCGGGATGACCGCGCCATTCATCGTCATCGACACGCTGACCTCGTCCAGCGGGATACCATCAAACAGGATCTTCATATCCTCAACACTGTCGATGGCCACACCGGCCTTGCCCACATCGCCCTCCACCCGCGGGTGATCACTGTCATAACCGCGATGCGTCGCCAGATCGAAGGCGACGGAAACACCCTGCTGTCCTGCATCCAGCGCCTTGCGGTAAAACGCGTTCGATTCCTCCGCCGTCGAAAACCCCGCATATTGCCGGATCGTCCAGGGACGGCCTGCATACATCGTGGCCTTGACCCCACGGGTAAAGGGGGCCGCTCCGGGCACGCCGCCCATATGGGGCAGGTCCGCGATATCCTCGGCGGTGTAAAGCGGCTTGACCTTGATCCCCTCCAGCGTGTCCCAGGTCAGCGCATCCAGCGGCTTGCCCCGCAACTCCTTGGCTGCAATATCTTCCCAGATTTTCTTGTCGTTCATGGAAACCTCCGGTCTGGGGTGGAAAAATTATTTGTGACCAAAGGCACTTGGCCCTTAGCTTTTCCCGAACCCGCCTCTATATCAGAGTGGATGATGAAATTGTTGAATATGCACGTGGCCGCTGCGGCGGTCTTTTTTGGGGCCACCGGCCTGTTTGCCCAGGACGCAACTGTGTTGGAACGCTGGGAAGAAGACCATGCACAGGTTTTCGACGCAGCGGACGTCACATTGGCCGACCTGCAATGGATCGCCCGGCCCCTTGTCGTCTTTGCCGACACGCCCAACGATCCGCGTTTTCGCCAGCAGATGGATCTGCTGCTCGGGGGCCTGGATGAACTGGCCGAACGTGACGTGATCGTCTTCACCGACACCGACCCGGAGGCCCGGTCGGACTTGCGGCTGGAACTGCGCCCGCGCGGATATATGATGGCGCTGGTGGCCAAGGATGGCAGCGTGGCCTTCCGCAAACCCTCACCATGGAGCATCCGGGAAATCTCGCGCTCCATCGACAAGATGCCCCTGCGCCAGCAGGAAATCGAGGACCGGCGCGCATTGGGGCAATAGGCTTTGATCGCCACAGTCTTCATTCAAATTCCATAATCACATCGTCAACCGCCAGACTATCGCCCGCATCAGCGTTCACCTTCTTGACCACGCCCTTGCGTTCGGCGCGCAAAATGTTCTCCATCTTCATCGCCTCGACAGTGCAAAGCGCCTGGCCCTCCTGGATTTCGTCGCCTGCGGCCACATTGACCTTCACGATCAGGCCGGGCATCGGGCAAAGCAGGAATTTCGAGGTATCAGGCGGCAGCTTCTCGGGCATCAGGGCAGCCAGCTCGGCCTGCCGTGGCGTGCGCACATGCACCTTGAGGTCAGCGCCGCGATAGCGCACCCGGAACCCGCCAGAGATTTTGCCGACCTTCAGCACCAGCGGGTCACCATCGACCGTCAGACGCGCCAGCGGATCGCCTGGTGTCCAGTCGCTTTCGACCCGCAGCGTGCGCCCATTGATCTGCACATCCGCGCCCGCACGGTCGGCGGTGATCACAACGTCATGCGACTGCCCCTGTAGGCTCACCACCCAATCTTCGCCCACATGGCGTTCGTGATTATCCATCCGCCCAGATATGCGCGCGCGGCGAATTTCGGCGACCCGGTGCATGGCGGCAGCGGCGGCGGCAACGCGGATGCAGGCCTCATCCGGCAGGGTCACGCCATCAAATCCTTCGGGATATTCCTCTTCGATGAACGCCGTTGTCATGTTACCGGACGTGAATTTCGGATGATCGTAAACCGCGGCGAGGAACGGCAGGTTATGACCGATGCCTTCCAACTCGAACCCATCCAGCGCCAGCCGCATCTCCTCGATCGCCGTGGCCCGGTCGGGCGCCCATGTGCACAGTTTGGCGATCATCGGGTCGTAATACATGCTGATCTCGCCGCCTTCGAATACGCCAGTATCATTGCGCACAGCGCGGGTTGGCGTTGCTTCCTCCACCGGTGGCCGGTAGCGGGTCAAACGGCCGATAGAAGGCAGGAACCCGCGATAGGGGTCTTCGGCATAAAGCCGGCTTTCCATCGCCCAGCCATTGATTTTCAGGTCCTTCTGTTCGAATGGCAGCTTTTCACCCGCCGCAACACGGATCATCTGCTCGACCAGATCGACGCCAGTGATCAGTTCGGTAACGGGGTGTTCGACCTGCAACCGGGTGTTCATTTCGAGGAAATAGAAGTTGCGGTCGCCATCCACGATGAACTCGACCGTCCCCGCGCTGGTGTAAGCAACGGCCTGCGCCAGCGCGACCGATTGCTCACCCATGGCTTTGCGCGTTGCCTCATCCAGAAACGGGCTTGGTGCCTCTTCGATCACCTTCTGGTTCCGGCGCTGGATCGAACATTCGCGTTCATGCAAGTAAACGGCATTGCCGTGACCGTCGGCCAGCACCTGAATTTCGATATGGCGGGGCTGGGTGACGAATTTCTCGATGAAAATCCGGTCATCGCCAAAACTGCTGGCCGCCTCGTTCTTGGACGACTGAAAGCCTTCACGTGCTTCATCATCGTTCCAGGCGATCCGCATCCCCTTGCCGCCGCCCCCGGCACTGGCCTTGATCATCACCGGATAGCCGATTTCGTTCGATATCTTCACCGCCTCATCGGCGTCTTCGATCAGGCCCATATAGCCTGGCACGGTCGACACGTTCGCCTCCTGCGCCAGCTTTTTTGAGGTGATCTTGTCACCCATCGCCTCGATCGCGCCTTTGGGCGGGCCGATGAATGCAACGCCGGCTTCGGCCAGCGCCTCGGCGAATTTTGGGTTTTCGGACAAGAAGCCATAGCCGGGATGCACGGCCTCTGCCCCGGTCTGGCGGATGGCATCCATCACCTTATCGATGACGATATAGGACTGGTTGGCCGGGGGCGGACCGATATGCACGGCCTCATCCGCCATTTTCACATGCAGCGCGTTGCGGTCCGCATCGGAATATATCGCGACCGTCTGGATGCCCATCTTGCGGGCGGTCTTGATCACGCGGCAGGCGATTTCGCCGCGATTGGCGATGAGTATTTTCTTGAACATTATCTTCCGTCCCCAAAACGCAAAACCGCCGCCGGGGCGAAACCCCGACGGCGGCTTTGATGATGTCCGCGTCCGTGATGGACGCGCTGATCTAGATTAGCGGCAGCCGTTGATGCCTGCGTCGTCACACAGCACGCCAGCGGCGGCACCTGCGAGGATTGTGCCTGTGCGGTCTGTGCCCAGCACTTCTGATGCGACCAGGCCTGCGCCTGCACCTGCGACGCCACGTTCAACGTCGCCTTCAAGACAACCGGCAAGGCCGAATACGGCAACTGCGGCAAGGATGATTGATTTTTTCTGCATAGTCTTCTGCCTAACTTGTTTTTTAAGGTAGCCCGAGAATCGGCGCCTACTGCATTGAACTCAATAGCCTCGGCACTGTGATATCCAATAACAATCCGCTTTTTGCCGATTAATCGGCGGAAAACGGAAACCGGCCTGCCCCGGGTAAGGGCAGACCGGTAAAGGGAAGGGTAACGGTGTTGACAACTTGCAACACTGCGCTTGCTGGAACGCCTTGCTGCAATTTCGACACTGAATGAAGAAATGACTGTTGAACAGTGGCGGGATTGCATCCCCCAGAAATGGGCAAATTCCCGCTTAGATTGCGGTGCGATCAGTCCATTCCCGCCAGATATCCGCATCTACATACCCTCGATTTCAGGAAAACTGATGCGGGCCAAATCGACATTGATCTGCAACAGTGCGTCATAGCTGGCCGGATCAAACGGATCTTCGGCGGGAATCACCTCGCGACCGAAAAGCCAGCTCAGCCGCCCTGCATCGAGATTTCCGCGCACAAAAGGCTGGTCGCCAAAGTGATCCCACAGGGCATGCATGAACCCGGCATCGGCGCGTTTGTCCGGCGGGCGACGGTCAGGATAGCGCACGCGCTCTGTCAGCGGGGTGGCCCCTGCCTTGTTCGCGCGCCGGATGATGAACTGAAAATCTGTGCCGGGCAGACGCCCCGGAAAGCCGCGATGCTTTTCCATGTCAGGTGCCCCGCATCGCGAAGGGGGCGGACCGGACGAACCCGAAGGTCCGCCCGCACCATGATCGACTAGTGAATGTCGCGGCCGATTTCAGCCGCTTGGAGAACAGCCGCGTCCGACGTGACCCGTAGCGAAGCGCGGTCCTGGCTGCCCGATACAGCCACAAGCGCCATAAGCGCCGCCACTGCAAAAGCCATAAGTCCTTGTACCATTCTTCTTGCCTGCCTCTGTCTTTGCGGGGTTGTCGGCTGTCCCAATCCCGACATCCCTGCGAGGGTGCGATACCATGTCCGCATTTCCAAAGAGTAAGCAAAAAGTGTTTGTTTTCACATGCGTCCAGACCGAAGCTGCGCATATGTGACGTAGGGGCATCATGCGCAAGAACGTGCCTAGCACCGACCCCAGCATTTTGCGGATGACCCGAGGCCACCCACGAGATACGGCGCATCCGTGCGATTCCAAGCAATGCCGACACGGCAGCATAATTTGGCGCGGATTTGCCGATCGGCCAAAGACCGCCCAATCGTCTGCTTTGGCAAAGACCGGTCATAGCGGGATGTTGTCGTGCTTTTTCCACGGGTTCTGCAACTGCTTGCCGCGAAGCGACGCAAATGCCCGGCAAACCCGTTTCCGAGTGGAGTGCGGCATGATCACCTCGTCAATGAATCCCCGTTCGGCAGCTACAAACGGGTTCGCGAAACGATCCTCGTAATCCTTGGTATGCTTGGCGATCTTGTCGGCATCATTCAGGTCGGCCCGATGAATGATCTCTGTCGCACCCTTGGCGCCCATCACCGCAATCTCGGCTGATGGCCAGGCGTAGTTGAAATCGCCGCGCAGATGTTTAGACGCCATCACATCATAGGCGCCGCCATAAGCCTTGCGCGTGATCACCGTGACCTTGGGCACCGTCGCCTCACCATAGGCGAAAAGCAGTTTGGCCCCGTGTTTGATCACCCCGCCATATTCTTGGCTGGTGCCAGGAAGAAAGCCGGGCACGTCCACAAGCGTCAGGATCGGGATTTCGAACGCATCGCAGAACCGGACGAAACGCGCGGCCTTACGGCTGCTGTCGATGTCCAGACATCCCGCCAGCACCATCGGCTGATTGGCGACAACGCCCACTGTCGATCCCTCCAACCGGATAAAACCGGTCAGAATGTTCTTGGCGAAATCCTCCTGAATTTCGTAAAAATCACCCTCATCGGCGAGCTTTGTGATCAGCTCCTTCATATCGTAGGGCGTGTTCGGATTGTCCGGGATCAGCGTATCAAGGCTGTCTTCGATCCGGTTCACATCATCAAAGAATGGGCGCACAGGCGGCTTCTGGCGGTTGTTCAGCGGCAGGAAATCAACCAGCCGCCGCACTTCGGCCAATGCCTCAACATCGTTTTCAAAGGCACCATCCGCGACAGAGGATTTCTTGGTGTGGGTGGACGCACCACCCAGTTCTTCGGCGGTCACCACCTCGTTCGTGACGGTTTTCACCACATCCGGCCCCGTCACGAACATGTAGCTGGAATCTTTCACCATGAAGATGAAGTCAGTCATCGCGGGGCTATACACCGCGCCACCGGCACAGGGCCCCATGATCACGCTGATTTGTGGCACGACGCCAGACGCCATGATGTTGCGCTGAAACACCTCGGCATAGCCTGCAAGCGATGCGACCCCTTCCTGAATCCGCGCACCACCGGAATCGTTGATCCCGATCACCGGCGCGCCGTTCTGAACAGCCATATCCATGATCTTGCAGATTTTCTGGGCATGGGTTTCAGAGAGCGATCCGCCAAAGACGGTAAAATCCTGGCTGAAGACATAGACCATACGCCCATTGATCGTCCCCCACCCGGTGACAACACCATCACCAGCGGGCCGGTCCTTTTCCATGCCGAAATCCGTGCAGCGGTGGGCGACGAACATGTCGAATTCTTCAAACGACCCGTCATCCAGCAACAGTTCGATGCGTTCACGCGCGGTCAGCTTGCCCTTGCTATGTTGGGCGGCAATCCGGCGTTCACCACCACCCAGCCTTGCCGCATCGCGCCGTGTCTCAAGTTCCTGCAAAACATCCATGCGCGTTCTCCCCCCGTTGATTGGTGGTTCATTAACCGGTTTGCCGGGAAAGCAGAAGTGTGAATGAGAAGATTTGCAAACTATAGGATTTGCACATAACATATTTTGCAAATTCGCAAACCCGTCTAACTGCAGGCCCGCTGTGCAAATCCGGCGATGGACAGCACCACCCCCACACCCTAAGTCTGACGGATGTCCGCCCTGCCCATCATACGCTTTCTGGATCGCACGACACCGCCGCATATCCTGACACTGATCCTGATCACAGGCATGTCGGCGCTGAACATGTCGATCTTTTTGCCCTCACTGGCGGCGATGACCGACTATTTCCAGACCGATTATGCAATCATGCAGATCGCCCTGTCAGGATATCTTGCCGCCACGGCGGTGCTGCAAACCTTTATCGGTCCGTTCTCGGATCGTTACGGTCGACGCAAGATCGTCATAGGCTCGCTGGTGATCTTTGTCTTCGCCACGATCGGCACCTATTTCGCCACAACGGTCGAGGCATTCCTGTTCTTTCGCATCATGCAGGCGGCGGTCGCCACGTCCATGGCGCTCAGCCGCGCCATCGTCCGCGATATGGTTCCACAGGCCGAGGCCGCATCAATGATCGGCTATGTCACAATGGGCATGGCCATTGTGCCGATGGTCGGGCCGATGATCGGCGGCGCACTGGACGAGGCATTTGGCTGGCACGCCACCTTCATTTTCCTTGCACTGGCAGGAACAGCCGTGCTGGTATTGTGCTACCTGGATTTGGGCGAAACCGTTGCGGGCAAAGGCGTCAGCTTTGCCGACCAGATTAAAGGCTATCCCGAATTGTTCCGTTCGCCCCGTTTCTGGGGCTATGTTCTATGCTCTGCCTTCAGCTCCGGTGCGTTCTTTGCATTGCTGGGCGGGGCCTCATTCGTGGCCAGTAGCATCTTTGGCCTGTCACCATTGTGGAGCGGGATCGCATTGGGCGCGCCTGCCATCGGATATGCCGCGGGCAACTTTCTATCAGGCCGGTTTTCTGTGCGGATGGGCATCAACTGGATGGCGCTTTGCGGCACCGGCGTGACGATTGCAGGGCTGGGCATTTCACTGATCCTGACACTGGCAGGGGTCGCGCATCCGCTGAATTTCTTTGGGTTCTGCGTTTTTCTGGGCCTTGGCAACGGGATGACGCTGCCCAATGTCATGGCCGGGTCAATTTCGGTCCGCCCACATCTGGCGGGTACAGCCAGTGGGCTGGGCGGCGCGATCATGATTGGCGGCGGGGCGGCACTGTCCCAGTTTGCTGGCGGGTTGTTGACGCTTGAGACGGGCACACTGCCTTTGCAACTGGTGATGCTGTCCGTCTCTGTTCTGGCCATGCTGTCGGTTCTGTTTGTGATCTGGCGGGAAAGACGGATCGCTTGACGGCGCATTTGCACCAGCTAAACCTGACAAGCAAAGTTGCAAAGGTGTCCGATGGCCGTTCAAAAACTTTATGCCGGTGCAAAGCTGCGTGAATTGCGCGGCCGCCTTTCGCTGACGCAAAAGGTCTTTGCGGAGAAGCTGGGCGTTTCGCTGCCTTATCTGAACCAGATGGAAAACAATAACCGGCCGGTGTCGACATCGGTCGTACTGGGGCTGGCGCAGGAATTCGGCTTTGACGTGACAGAGCTGCAGTCCGGTGATGAGGCGCGTCTGGTTGGGGACATGCGCGAGGCCTTGGCCGACCCGGTATTTACCGGCCCTGCCCCGGCCCTCGCTGATCTGCGCCTTGTGGCGTCCAACGCCCCTGCCCTGGCGCGCGCCTTTCTTGACCTGCACGCCGCCTATCGCCAGACCCATGAACGGCTCGCCTCACTGGATGAGGCGTTGGGTCGCGAAGACGCCCGCCTGCAGCCCAGCCCGTGGGAAGAGGTCCGCGATTTCTTCCACTATTGCGACAACTATATCGACGCCGTTGATCGCAGCGCGGAACGGTTTGCAGCTCAGCGCAAACCAGACGAAGCCGTGGCCGAGGCGGTGATCCGCACCCTTGCCGCGCGTCAGGTGACAGCGGTGATCACCGACGCGGATACGGTCAGGCATTACGACGCGCAGACCAAGACGCTGACCATCGCACGCAATGCCCATCCCGCCACGCAGACCTTTCAGCTATTGCTGCAACTGGCCCTGATCACGCAGGAACCCCTGTTGAATGCCACGCTTGATCTGGCCCGGTTTCAATCGGAGGAGGCGCGCGGCATCGCAAAGGTCGGGCTCGCCAATTATTTTGCCGGTGCCGCGCTGATGCCCTACGGCCAGTTTCTGGCCGCCGCGCAAGAGACGCGGCATGATCTGGAAATCCTCGGCGCCCGGTTCAGTGCCTCACTGGAACAGGTGGCGCATCGCCTGTCGACGCTGCAGCGGCCTGGCGCCAAGGGCATCCCGTTCTTCTTTGTCCGGGTCGATCAGGCGGGCACCATCACCAAACGCCATTCTGCCACCACATTGCAATTCGCCCGCTACGGCGGGGCCTGCCCGCTGTGGAATGTGCATCAGGCGTTCGAATTGCCGGGGCAGTTCCTGCGCCAATTGGCCGAAACACCCGATGGGGCGCGGTATTTCTGCCTGGCCCGCGACGTCAGCAAATCCGGCGGGGCGTATCACCAACCCACCCGTCGCTATGCGATTGGATTAGGGTGCGAGGTGCGCCATGCCCCTGCCCTTGTTTATGCTGATCATCTGGATACAGGATCGGCTGCGGCATACGCGCCTATCGGCATTTCCTGCCGAATTTGCGAACGCCGGAATTGTCATCAACGGTCAGTTCCACCGCTGGAACGACATCTGCGCGTCGATCCCAACCGTCGCGGGGTCCTGCCCTATCAGCTTGACTAAGCTGCGTGTCGCCTCAGTCAAGCTCGCGGAAAAACCGCTCCATGGCCTCTCTCGCGTGATTATAATCCTTGTGCAGCCGAAAGAGGCTCAATTCGTCTGTTCCGTCCTGCTCGGACATTTCCAAGGCATGCAAACTTGCATGATAGTGCTGCAACAACCGTGCAAATTCGGAATCGACCTCATGCAAAGCGTCGGCTTCGCGTTTTGTAAGAACCAGTCCGATGTTTTTCATGGAATCAACCTCCATGATTCGCTACTCGCTCATAAGTTTATCACATCAAGTCAAGATCAACCTTGACGTAGATCAAAGCGCACTATCGCCGCGACGCCCGCCAACCGGCAGCGCGCGCCTCTGCCTCGGTGCAGAACCAGCGTTCCCCATTGCTTAGATTGATGCGCGTGCGGTCATATCCATCGGCACCGGGCAAATGGTAAATGCGTCCATTGGCCGAAATATTACCTTTGATCGCGCAGTCCGGATCAGGGGCAGCTGTCGTCTGGATCCGCGCTGCCCTGTAGTCTGACGGGCGGTCAATCTCAAACGCCCAAAGGCCGCGCCCGGCAACCGCAGCGGCCTTCTCATCCAGGTCATAGGCATCCGAATAGCGGCGATAGGCCCAGGCCCATCCTTCGCTGACGATGACCGCCCCCATATCCCGCCCTTCAACAACACAAGACGCCACCACCCGACCATATCGGTCGGTATCAACCTGTTCGCACGTGGCCTGCCGCCCCTCAAACTGCAACAACACAGCATCGCGCGCCCATCGGCCACAATCGCGCGTCTGCCCATTAACCGTGCAAGGCTGCCCGATCTCGGGGGCATCGATCCCGTGCAACCGCACCCGCACATCACCGACATCCAGCGTATCGGCGTCGATCACACGCACCGTCCCACTTGGGTCAGCCATGGCGGTCGTCCCTGCGCAAAGCGCCAGCAATCGTATCATTCGGGCAAACATGCCTTGCCGTAGTCGGCGGGCCACACCCGATCAATCAAAATCTTAACGAAGGGTTAATAATGTCTTACCGCTGTGCCGTTTCCCAGTTGGGATGTACCCAGGGTTTGTCATTGGCCGGCGGCAACGGGTGCCGCTGCAGGATGCGATCCGACACCTTTTCTCCGACCATGATTGACGGGGCATTCAGGTTCCCATTGGTGATACGTGGAAAGATTGAGCTGTCGGCAACGCGCAGCCGGTCCACACCAATCACCCGCGCTTGCGGGTCCACCACCGCCATCGGGTCGTCAGCCGCGCCCATCTTGCAGGTCCCGCACGGGTGATAGGCGCTTTCGGCATGGTCGCGGATAAACGCATCAAGCTGCTCATCTGTCTGCGCGGCGGCACCAGGTTGAATTTCGTGCCCCCGGAATTCATCAAAGGCAGGCTGGGCAAAAATCTCGCGCGTCAGCCGGATGCATTTGCGGAATTCATCCCAGTCCTGTGGATCGGACATGTAATTGAATTCAATGCGCGGGTTCTCATCGGGATCGGCAGAACGCAGCGTGACCTGCCCGCGCGACACCGATCTCATCGGCCCCACATGGGCCTGAAATCCGTGGCCTTCAGGCGCGACCTTGCCATCGTAACTCACAGCAATTGGCAGGAAATGGAACTGGATATCGGGATAGGCAATGCCTTTGTCCGAGCGGATGAATGCTGCGCTTTCAAACTGGTTTGAACTGCCCAGCCCGGTTTTCCAAAGCAACCATTCCAACCCGATCTTCGCCTTGCCCCGCAGATTCCAATAGGAAAACAGCGTCACAGGCTTCGTCGCGGCCTGCTGGATGTAAAGCTCCAGATGGTCCTGCAGGTTCCGGCCTACGCCGGGCCTGTCAGCGACCAGTGTGATCCCGTGTTCAGCCAGATGCGCAGCGGGGCCGATCCCTGACAACATCAGCAGTTTGGGCGAGTTCAAGGAAGAGGCCGCAATGATCACCTCTGCATTGGCATGGATGATCTCGACCTTGCGGCCGCGGCTGACTTCCACACCGGTTGCGCGACCATCTTCAATAACGATACGGCGGGCCAGCGCCCGCGTGATTGTGCAGTTGGGCCGTTTCAGCGCGGGCCGCATATACGCGTTGGCCGCCGACCAGCGCCGCCCTTTGTAAATGGTCGCATCAAACGGGCCAAACCCCTCCTGCTGCTCCCCGTTATAGTCGCCGGTGATCGGATAACCCGCCTGCGCGCCCGCTTCGACAAACGCCCGTGTCAACGGGTTCTTGCGAGGGCCGCGCGTCACATGCAGCAGGCCGTCTTTGCCACGCCAGGCCGGGTCGCCCCCATGACCACCGTCATGCCAGTGTTCCATCCGTTTGAAATAGGGCAGCACGTCGGCATAGGACCAGCCTTGCGCGCCACTTTCGGCCCAGTGATCGAAATCATGGGCGTGGCCGCGCACATAGATCATACCATTGATCGAGGACGACCCCCCGATCACCTTGCCGCGCGGCGTCACCAGTTGACGCCCGCCTAGATGCGGCTCCGGCTCGGTTTTCAGCCCCCAGTCGTAGCGTTTCATGTTCATCGGATAGGACAGGGCCGCCGGCATCTGGATGAATGGGCCGGCATCGCTGCCGCCGGCCTCGATCACCAATACCTGCTTGCCCGCCTCCGCCAGACGATAGGCGATAGCGCAGCCTGCCGAACCGGCCCCGACGATCACGTAATCTGCGCGCATGGTCAGAACGGTGCCTCCAGATCGCCCATGCGGACATAGACACCCTTGATCTGGCTATAGTGTTCGATGGCGGCCTTGGAATTTTCGCGCCCCACGCCGGACAGCTTCGATCCGCCAAACGGCGCCTCGACCGGGGCATCGTTATAGGTGTTGATATAGCAGGTGCCTGCCTCAAACCCGGCGGCCATACGATGGGCGCGGGTCAGATCGGCGGTGAACACACCAGCGGCCAGCCCGAACTCCGTGTCGTTGGCGCGGGCCAGCACCTCATCCTCGGTTTCAAAATCCAGAACCGACATGACCGGTCCGAAAATTTCGTCCCGCGCGATTGTCATGTCGTCGGTGACATCTGCAAAAACTGTCGGCTCAAGAAAGAAGCCGTCACGATCCACACGCTTGCCACCAGTAACAAGTGTTGCGCCTTCTTCCACGCCCTTGGCAAAGAAACCTTCGACGATATCGCGCTGACGTTCCGAAACCATGGGGCCAAAATTGGTCTCCGGGTCCTGCGGGTCACCCATTTTGACATCTGCCAGACGTTCCGTCAGTCGCTGGAGGAATGCCTGTTTGATGCCCTTCTGCACGAACACGCGGGTGCCGTTCGAACAGACCTGACCCGAGGAATAGAAATTGCCCAGGATCGCACCAGACACCGCATTTTCCAGATCGGCATCGTCAAAGATCACCAGCGGCGATTTGCCCCCCAACTCCATCGTCACATGACGAATGCCCTCGGCCGCCGCAGCGTAAACCTTACGCCCTGTCGGCACCGATCCGGTCAAGGAGACCTTGTCAACGCGCGGGTCCGTGACCAGTGACGCCCCGACAGCACCGTACCCCTGAATGACGTTGTAAACGCCCGCCGGTGCGCCAGCCTCGTGCAGGATCTCTGCCACCTTGAGCGCGCAAAGCGGTGTGGTTTCGGACGGTTTGAACACCATCGCGTTGCCGCAGGCCAGCGCGGGCGCGCCCTTCCAGCAGGCGATCTGCGTTGGATAGTTCCACGCGCCGATGCCCACGCAAACGCCCAGCGGTTCACGGCGCGTATAGACGAAATCGTCGCCCAACTGGATATGTTCGCCGGTGATGCTGGCGGCCAGCCCGCCGAAATACTCCAGCGCGTCGGCCCCGGATGTGGCGTCGACAACGCTGGTTTCCTGGTAGGGCTTGCCGGTGTCATAGGTTTCCAGCACAGACAGATCATGGTTGCGTTCGCGCATGATATCTGCCGCTCGGCGCAGCACGCGACCACGATCCGTCGCGGTCCAGCCTGCCCATTCCTTTTGCGCGCGTTTCGCCGACGCCAGCGCCTGATCAACAATCGCAGGGGTAGCGGCATAGAGCTTGGCGATGATCTCGCCGGTTGCCGGATAGATCACCTCGATTGCATCTCCGGCTTTGTCTTCGATGTATTGGCCGTCGATGAAATGGCTGGCCTTGGGTTGTGTGTTCATGGTCGGGATGCCTCCGGCGGGAGTATTTGGGGAAGAAAGAAGATGTTATTCGCCACGAGGAAAACGCTGGTTTTCTTCGACGACGTTCAGATCCATGTGGTTGCGCATGTATCGCTCTGATGCTTTTTGCAGCGGCTGATAGTCCCACGGATAATATTTGCCGTTGCGCAGCGCCTCGTAGACGACCCAGCGGCAGGCCTGGCTATGGCGCACCTCTGCGTCGTATTTGGCAAGGTCCCAGCGTGCCTCGGATTTTGCGCGCAACTGGGTAAGTGTGCCCTGATGCGCTGGTTCGTCGGCCAGATTGGTCAGCTCATGGGGATCAGCGTCCAGATCAAACAGTTGATCAGGGTCCAGCGCGCAGCGATTGTATTTCCACTTGCCATAGCGCAGCGAAACCAGCGGGGCATAGCTGGCCTCGGCCGCGTATTCCATTGCAACAGGTGTATCGCGGGTGCCGCCCTGGCCCAGATGTACAAGGCTTTCCCCTTCGGTCCATGGCATCACCTCGGACATATCGACACCGGCCAGATCGCACAGGGTCGGTGTTATGTCGATCGTGCTAACAGGTGTCGGGTTCAGACCGGGCGCCATATCGGGGGCCGCAATCATCAGCGGGACGCGCGCGGATCCTTCGTAGAACGACATCTTGAACCAAAGACCGCGTTCGCCCAGCATGTCACCATGGTCCGAAACAAAGAGGATCGTGGCCTCCTGCCGCGTATCCTGCAGCGTTTGCAACACCTCACCAACCTTGTCGTCGACATATGAGATATTGGCGAAATAGGCACGCCGGGCGCGACGGATATGGTCATCGGTGATGTTGAAATTGTCACGATCATTCGCGTCCAGAATGCGGCGGCTATGGGCGTCCTGATCCGCATAGGGGATCGGGCCGACATCCGGCATCAGATGTTCGCAATCCTCGTAAAGGTCCCAGTACTTCTTGCGCGCAACGTAAGGATCATGCGGGTGGGTAAAGCTGACAGTCAGGCACCATGACCGATCATCGTGCCCGCGCGACAGATCATAGAGCTTGCGTGTCGCGTGATAGGCGACCTCGTCGTCATACTCCATCTGGTTGGAAATCTCCGCCACACCAGCACCGGTGACGCTGCCCATATTGTGATACCACCAGTCGATCCGCTCACCGGGTTTGCGGTAATCCGGGGTCCAGCCGAAATCAGCCGGGTAGATGTCGGTGGTCAACCGTTCCTCGAACCCGTGCATCTGGTCGGGACCGACAAAATGCATCTTGCCTGACAGGCAGGTCTGATAGCCCGCACGGCGCAGGTGATGGGCGTAGGTGGGGATGGATGACGCGAATTCAGCCGCATTGTCATAGACGCCCGTGCGCAATGGCAATTGACCCGACATGAATGATGCACGGGCAGGCGTGCAAAGCGGCGACGCGGTATAGGCATTGGCAAACCGGGTGGACCTTGCCGCCAGCGCCTTGAGGTTTGGGGCATGCAACCAGTCTGCCGGACCATCAGGGAACAGCGTTCCATTCAACTGATCCACCATGATGATCAGGATGTTCGGCTTGGTCATTGCACCCTGCCCTTCAATTCCATCTCAAGAGACGCCAGAACCTGCCGGGTCGCGTCAGACCGTTCCGCCGCGTCGCGCGCCAGACCCTGACGCAGGTAATAGCCATCAATCAACGCAGCGATACGGGCCGCCGCCTGGTTGGCACCTGTGCCAATCAGTGGGCGCAGATCATGGACCAGATTGCTGTGCAGTCGGCGCTGATAGACCTGCAACAGCCGGTGCGCGTCTTCGGATGTCTGTGCCAGAACATAGAAATTCAGCCATGCCGCAATGACATCCGGCTGAAAGTTCGATGAGGTGAAACCGGCGCGAATAATCGCCTCAAGCCGCGCGCGATGTCCGTGCGCTTGACCCAGCGCCAACCGAACCTCTGCCGCATAGATCGCCAGCGTATGGCGCATCGCCGCCAGAAAAATCTGTTCTTTTCCGCCAAAATAGTGATGCGCCAGCGCCGAGGACATACCCGCCCGCTTTGCAATGCTGCTGACCGTCACGTCCAGATTTCCGGCTGCACCGATTTCATCAATCGTGGCTTTCACTAATGCGGCGCGGCGGATAGGTTCCATTCCAAGCTTTGGCATCTGATCCTCGGATTTGTTGTTGCCACTGCAGTAAATTGTTCTTTATTGACTCGTCAATCAATAAAAAGATGACGTAAAACCGGGAGACTGAAATGAAACTGAAATCCACCCTGTCCGCACTGGCCATCTGCGCTGCGGCACCTGCCCTCGCCGATTGCGACCAAGTACGTTTTTCGGATGTCGGCTGGACTGACATCACCGCCACAACTGCCGCAACGTCCATCGTGCTTGAGGCTCTGGGTTATGAGACATCGACCGATATCCTGTCGGTCCCTGTCACCTATGCCTCCATGGCGCAGGGCGATATTGATGTGTTCCTTGGCAACTGGATGCCCACCATGGAAGGCGACATCGCCAGCTACCGCGAGGCGGGAACAGTGGACACAGTGCGAACCAACCTTGAAGGGGCCAAATACACGCTGGCCACCAATGCCGCAGGCGTTGCCGCCGGGATCACTGATTTCGCCTCAATCGCGCAGGCCGCCGACGCACTGGACAGCAAGATCTACGGTATCGAAGCCGGCAATGACGGCAACCGCCTGATCCAGGACATGATAGACGCCAACGCCTTTGGACTGGATGGATTCGAAGTTGTCGAAAGCTCGGAACAGGGGATGCTGGCACAGGTCGAACGCGCCGATGACCGGGATGAACCTGTTGTGTTCCTCGGCTGGGAACCGCATCCGATGAATGCCAATTATGACATGACATATCTGCCGGGCGGCGATGACTATTTCGGGCCTGATCTGGGGGGTGCGACCGTCGCCACCAACACCCGCGCAGGCTATGTCGATGAATGCCCAAATACCGGAAAACTGCTGCAGAACCTCGAATTCTCGCTCGCCATGGAGAACGAGATCATGGGCGCGATCCTGAATGATGACGTGGACCCAGAGGATGCGGCCAAGGCATGGCTGGCTGCCAATCCCGACGCATGGACCCCGTGGTTGGACGGTGTCACCACCAAGGACGGTGGTGATGCGGTGGAAGCTGTAAGCGCCGCATTGGCCGAGTAAAATTGAAAAGGGGAGTGGTCATCCACTCCCCTTTTTTGAGTGACGGGGACACTGATGAACTGGCTGACAGACAATAAAATTCCGGTCGGCGACTGGTCCGAGACAGCCGTTGACTGGCTCAAGGATAATGGCCGCCCGGCCTTTGACGCGCTCAGCGACGGTTTGGACTGGATGATCGACGGGATCGTCTGGTGCCTGCAAACGCCGCCGGAATTCGTGGTTGTCATCCTGTTTGTGGCGCTGACCTGGGTATTGCAACGGTCTTGGAAGGTCTGTCTGCTGGTGCTTGCCTGCCTGCTCTTTGTCATCAATCAGGGCTACTGGGACGAAACCACTGATAGTCTCGCGCTGGTGCTGTCATCCTGCGTGGTCTGCATGGGGCTGGGTGTGCCCATCGGCATCTTTCTTGCGCACCGACCACGCGCCTATCAGGCGCTTAGCCCGGTGCTTGACCTGATGCAGACGCTGCCCGCCTTCGTCTACCTGATCCCGGCCATCGTGTTCTTTGGCCTTGGCATGGTGCCGGGTCTGTTTGCGACCGTCATCTTCGTGCTGCCCGCGCCGATCCGGCTGACCTATCTGGGCGTGTCGAACACCCCTACCCCGCTGCTGGAAGCAGCTGAATCCTTTGGTGCCACCCCCACCCAGCGCCTGTGGAAAGTGGAACTGCCCTACGCGTTCCCGCAAATCATGGCGGGGCTGAACCAGGTCATTATGCTGTCGCTGTCGATGGTCGTCATCTCGGCCTATGTGGGGGCCAACGGGCTGGGTAAACCGGTGGTGCAGGCGCTTGGCCGAAACGATCCCGGGCTCGGTTTTGAATCCGGCTTTGCCATTGTCGCCGTTGCCATCATGCTGGACCGTATGTTGCGGGTGAACAAATGAACGCCGTCGAATTTGATAATGTCTCGATCGTGTTCGGGGCCAAGCCTGAAAGCGCGCTGCCCCTGATGGATCAGGGGATGGAGCGGTCGGAACTTCGCGAAAAAACCGATCAGATCCTTGGCGTCCATAACTGTTCGCTCGACGTCGAAGTCGGCGAGATCCTTGTGCTTATGGGTCTCTCCGGCTCTGGCAAATCGACACTCCTGCGCGCGGTGAACGGTCTGAACCCCGTTGTCCGGGGCGAGGTGCGTATCTTTGACGGCGACTGGTCCTGCAGCGTCGGCAGCGCGTCGGCGCAGGATCTGCGCCGGGTGCGACGCGAATGTGTGTCAATGGTCTTCCAGCAATTCGGCCTGCTGCCATGGCGAACTGTGCGCGACAATGTGGGCCTCGGGCTGGAACTTGGCGGCATGTCCAAAGCAGCCCGCAACAAGCGCGTTGATGAGGAACTGCATATGGTGGGCCTTGATGACCGCGCCGACGCGCTTGTCGGCGAGTTGTCCGGCGGGATGCAGCAGCGCGTGGGCCTTGCCCGCGCATTCGCCACAGACGCCCCCATTCTGCTGATGGATGAACCATTCTCGGCGCTCGACCCACTCATCCGCACCAAACTGCAGGACGAACTGCTCGACCTGCAGAAGCAACGCAACCGGACCATCATTTTCGTCAGCCACGACCTTGATGAGGCTTTCAAGATCGGCAACCGGATCGCGATCATGGAAGGCGGACGGATCGTGCAATGCGGTACCCCGCGCGATATCTTCACCAATCCGGTGAACGATTATGTGGCGGAATTTGTCGCGCATATGAACCCGCTTGGCGTGCTAACCGCGCGCGATGTGATGACCAGCGGATCAGCGGAAGGCCCCGCCATCGACGTGGAAACCCCTGTCCATGACATCATTCAGCAGATTGAGGCTGAGGCGCTGCAAGTCACCGAAAACGGTGTCGCCGTCGGCAAAATTACCCAAAGCTCGCTGCTTGCGCGCCTGGCCCCACCCGGCAGCTAGACCTTGGTGGCGTTGACCACTGGCGTGATCGCGCGGCGGGCCAGGGCCTCGCGCCAGGTGATAAAGCTGACCGATGCCATGATGATCGCGCCGCCTAGGATAACCCAGCCATCAACCGCTTCATTAAAGGCGAGATAACCCAGCAGGACTGCCCAGACCAATTGCAGGAAGGTCACGGGCTGGGTGACCGTCAGCGGGGCGGCGGCAAAGGCCAGTGTCATCGTGTAATGTCCCGCCGTCGCAAAGCACGCGACCAGAAACATCCAACCCAACTGGCCCAGCGTCGGCGTAACCCAGACGGCAAGGGCAAAGGGGGCAAGACCAATCGTCACCGTGATCGACAACATGCCCACCACCACTACCGCCGACACCTCGCCCGACAATTGCTTGGCGATAAGATAGCCCGCCGCAAAACCAACAGCCGTCCCAAGCATCGCAATATGGCCGGGATCAATCACCTTCACGCCCGGACGCAGGATAATCAGCGCACCAATCAGGGCGACAATGACCGCGGCCAACCGGCGCGGCGGCAGCTTTTCCCCCAGAAATAGGGCGGCCCCCAGCGTGATATAGATCGGCGACAGATAGTTCATCGCCGTCACCTCAGCGATGGGAATGCGGGTCATGGCAAAGAACCACAGGATCACCGCCACCGTGTGAACGAGACCGCGCACACCAAACAGCCGCAACTGGCGGGGCGTCAGCCGCGCCGCCAGTATGGGCCGGATCATCGGGATCAGGAAAACAAGGCCCAGAATATACCGCAGGAAAGCGGCCTGCGCTGCGGGCAGATCATCACCGACATGTTTCACAATGGCCGTGACGGCAACGAAATTGAACCCGGTCACCACCATCCAGAAAATACCCTTTAAGGGGTGCGAGGCTGGCAACTGGGTCATGGGGCAGGCGTGGCATCTAGCCCACCCAAAGGCAAGTCAGCTTTCCGCAAAAGCCGCCATCACCTCGTCGGACGCTTCGAAGTTGGCCGTGACCCGCTGGATATCATCATCCTCTTCCAGCGTGTCGAGAAGCTTCATCAGCTTGGTCAGCCCCTCCAGATCAACCTCGGTCGTCATGTTGGGTTTCCAGATCAGCTTGGTCGATTCAGATTCGCCCAGTTCAGCCTCCAGCGCGTTTGAAACCTCGTTCAGGTCGGTATCGGCACAGATGATCACATGATTGTCGTCATCGCTTTGCACATCCTCTGCCCCGGCCTCGATCGCGGCCATCATCACGGTGTCCGCATCAGCAACGGAAGCGGGATAAACCACCTCCCCTTTGCGGTCGAACATGAAACCGACCGAACCGGTCTCGCCCAGATTGCCGCCATTCTTGGAAAAGGTCGAACGCACGGTCGATGCCGTCCGGTTGCGGTTGTCGGTCATCGTCTCGACAATGACGGCAACGCCGCCGGGGCCGTAGCCCTCGTACCGGATTTCGTCGTAGTTTTCAGCGTCGCCACCCTGCGACTTCTTGATCGCGCGGTCGATCACATCCTTGGGTACGGAGTTCGACTTGGCTTCCTTCACCGCCAGACGCAAGCGCGGGTTCTTGTCCGGGTCCGGATCACCCATCTTGGCAGCCACCGTGATTTCCTTGGCAAGCTTGGAAAACAGCTTGGACCGCAGCTTGTCCTGCCGTCCCTTACGGTGCTGAATATTTGCCCATTTTGAGTGGCCAGCCATCGGAAACCTCGTCAGATGTGGTGTAAATCTGCGCCTCTATAAGGCATGGCAGTACAGCCCCGCAACCCTGTGCTAGAGCGGCCAGATATAGGGAATGACAAAGGATGCGATGGGGGCCAAGGAAAGGTTCAGCGGAATGCCGAATTTCAGGAAATCCGCGAATTTATAGCCGCCGGGGCCGTAAACAAGCGTGTTGGTCTGATACCCGATCGGGGTGGCAAAACTCGCACTCGCCGCGATCATGACCGCCACCACCAGTGGGCGCGCATCAACACCCAACGCGCTGGCCAATCCGATCGCGATGGGTGTCATGACAACCGCAACAGCGTTGTTCGACACCAGTTCTGTCAGGATGCTCGACAACAGATACACTGCCAGAACGATGAAAAAGCCGGGTAGTACCAGCATGAAAGGCGACAGCGTATCGGCGATAATGCCTACAGCGCCGGATGATTGCAGCGCAGACCCGACGCCCAGCATCGCAAAGATCAGCGCCAACAGGCGTCCATCGACATAGGAAAACGCCTCATCGGCGTCGATACAGCCGGTCATCAGTACTGCCGTCACGCCCAGCATCGCCAGCAGCAGGATCGGGGCGATGCCCAGTGCTGCAAGAACAACAACCCCCAACAGCACCGCAATGGCCACCGGTGCATGACCGCGGCGGTAGGCCCGTTGCGACGGGACCGACACATCGCCCAGGTTCATATCCTCGCCCAGGCGCTGAATATCCTCTGGCGCGCCTTCCAGCAGCAGCGTGTCACCTACGCGGACGACAAGGTCATCCATCTGGCGGCCGATATTTGTGTCCCGCCGATGCACCGCCAAGGTGTAAACCGCATAGCGCCGCCGCAACCGCATGGAGCCCAGCCGCCGCCCAACCATTTTGCAGTTCGGGGTGATCAGCACCTCGACCGTTGTCGTCTCAACCGCCGACACCTGATCGACACGCCGCAAATCCTTGGTGGCCTGCAGCGACAACAGTTCTGTCATTTCCGTGCGCAACACCACGCGGTCGCCGACCTGCAGGTTGACGCTGTCCAGATTGCGCCGCAACGAGGTATCGCCCCGCACCACGTCGATCAGGCGCACGCCGTCCCGTTTGAACAGCTGCACGCCGGTCACCTGCCGGCCAATCAGGTTGCTGTCGGGCGGTATGACCGCCTCGGAAAAGAACCGCATCTTGGACCGATCAGACAGCATCGTCGCCATGCTTTGCCGGTCCGGCAGCAGGCGCGGGGCCATGAAATACAGATAGATGAACGTCCACGCGACCACGACAACGCCAACCGGCAGAATCTCCAGAATGCCAAAGGGTTTCAGGCCCGACGCCCGCGCCACCCCATCCACCAGCAGGTTTGTTGACGTGCCAAGCAGGGTCATTGTGCCCCCGACAATCGCCGCATAGCTCAGCGGGATCAGCAGCTTGGAGGCTGACGTGTCCAGTGTGCGGGCCAGTTGGACAAAGACCGGAATCATGACCACAACCAACGGCGTGTTGTTCATAATCGCGCTTGCGAAGGCGACAAATACAAGGCTGCCGCCAATGGCCCGTGCCGGGCTGATCTTGGCCTGCCGTTCCACCAGCTGGGTCATCGTGTTCAGCGCGCCGGTTCGCACCAGCGCACCGACAATGATGAACATAGCTGCGATGGTCCATGGGGCGGGGTTGGACAGTGCCAGCACCGCTGCCTCATAAGGCAAAACTCCGGTGACCAGCAGGACCGAAACACCAATCATGGCAACGACTTCGGTGGGGAAAACCTCGCGCAGGAACAGGATGAACATGCCCACCACCACGGCCATGGTCAGAAACGCAGCCTGCGTTTGCGTCAGTGCAAATAAATCACCCATTAGCTGTACTGTCGCCACTTGTGGACCGCTCGGCAAGCGGCATCTGGACCGCGGACGCTGCGTCGATCATTCAGCTGGGACCCGCCTGCGGCAGCAAGCCACCCCTGCGCACCATCTCGATCCTGGTGGCCTTGCCGGTTCGATCATCGGTTTCGACATAAATGCCGGACAATGTGGCCTCCGCAGTGGCAGGTGTGAACCGTGCTTTGGGCATACCGGTGACAAACCGGCGCATCGGTTCCGTTTTTTCCATACCGATGACTGAGTTGTAGTCGCCACACATCCCCGCATCGGTCAGATACGCAGTCCCGCCCGTCAGGATCATCGCATCGCTGGTTGGGACATGTGTGTGCGTTCCAACCACAATACTAGCCCGCCCATCGCAGAAATGACCGGTCGCCATCTTTTCCGACGTCGCCTCGCAATGGATGTCAATCAGGCTCGCCTGCACCTGTCCGCCCATCGGGTATTGGCGCAGCACCGCGTCGAGGGCCGAAAACGGATCGTCAAAGGGCCGTTTCATGAACACCTGCCCCAGAACCTGCGCGACAAGCACCTTGCGGCCACCCGGTGCGGAAAAGACGCGCGCGCCGCTGCCGGGTGCAGCTTTGGAATAGTTGATCGGGCGGATGACACGCGGCTCACTTTCGATAAAGGTCAGCATATCCTTCTGATCAAAGGCATGGTCGCCAAGTGTGACAACATCGGCACCAGCATCCAGAAGCAGCTTGGCATGATCCCCCGACAACCCCATGCCCGAGGTTGCGTTTTCGCCATTGACCACAACAAAGTCGAGCCGCCATGCATCGCGCAACTGCGGCAGATGCGCCGTTACCGCAGCACGGCCCGCACGGCCCATCACATCGCCAAGAAAAAGTATTTTCATGGCCTACTGTTAGGCGCTGTTGCAAAAATCTTCTAGAAGATTTTTGCGGCAACGATTTTTTGCAAAAAATCGTTTAGTTCACCGTAGGGAGACGACATCCCGTTCGGTCACGATCATGTCCAACAGCTGATCGGTCTGTTCGAGCGGCAGGTTATCATCCTCCTGTGCTGCATAGGCAAAACCGATGGCCAGCACAGAGCCGCGCTTGCGCAACCCTTCCAGCGTGCGATCATAAAAACCGCCACCATAACCCAAGCGCCCCCCGCGCCTGTCAAACGCAACAAGGGGCACTATCACGATTTCCGGTGTCATCCACTCGCCGCTTTCGGGGATCATTGCGCCGAATGCACCGGGCACCATCGGGCAGTCTGGCTCCCATATTCGAAACTGCAGGGGTTGCCCCGCACCCATGATCACCGGGACACCAACAGCTCCATGTGCCGCAGCCTCAGCCATGGCCGCCACCGGATCAATTTCGGTTCGCATCGCCATGTAACCGGCCAACGGCACACCGCGATAACCCGCCAAAACCTCGCTCAGATAACCCGCTGTCCCGCACCCCGCCTCATGCGCGACCTTGCGCCGGGCAAAGGCGGCTTTGCGCGCGGCGGATTTATCCATCACAGCAGCCAAAGTGCTGCAAGGCCAAGGAAGGCAAAGAAACCGACCACATCCGTGACCGTCGTCACAAAGGCACCAGAGGCGAGCGCCGGGTCAATGCCAAACCGTTCGAGCAGAACGGGAATGACCGTCCCGGCGAGGCCCGCCACCGCCAGATTGATGACCATCGCCACCCCAATCACCACACCCAGCATCGGTGATCCAAACCAGATCACCCCAACCACGCCCATCACAACGGCAAAGAGCAGCCCATTGATCAGGCCAACCAACACCTCGCGGCGGATAACCCGCCAGACATTTGCCGTGGTCAAATCGCGGGTTGCGATGGCACGCACAGCCACGGTCAGGGATTGTGTCCCGGCATTGCCCCCCATCGACGCGACAATGGGCATCAACACCGCGAGGGCGACCAGCCCCGCAATCGTTTCCTCAAACAGCGCAATCACCATTGAGGCGAAGATCGCCGTCACCAGATTGACCGCCAGCCAGGGAAAACGGCGGCGCGTCGTGGCAATCACCCGGTCGGACAGGCTGCCCTCGCCCACACCGGCGAGGCGCAGAATATCCTCTTCCGCTTCTTCTTCCAGAAACGCCATGGCGTCGTCGATGGTGATCACACCGACGATCCGGTCGTCATCGTCAACCACCGGTGCCGTGATCATGTGATAGTGGTTGATCGCCTGTGCCACCTCTTCCACATCCTGCGCGACATGGAAGGTGCGGAATGTATCCTCCATCAGGTCGCGCAACAGCATGTCGCGCGGATGGCTCAGAATCCGGCCCAAGGTGACATATCCCACCGCCTTCAACCGCGGATCGACCAGGATGATGTGATAAAACTGATCCGGCAGAACAACGTCAGAACGCAGGTAATCAATCGCCTCGCCCACGGTCCAGTGTTCCGGCGCGCGAACCAGCTCGGACTGCATGTGGCGGCCGGCAGATTCTTCAGGATAGGTCAGCGCCTGTTCGACAACCACCCGGTCGCCCGCATCTAGCGCGTCAAGAACCGCCTCTTGCTGGTCCTCGCCCAGATACTCGACCAGATCGACGACATCGTCGCTTTCCAGGTCGCGCACAGCCTCGGCCAGCTCAGCCGGGGCCAACTGCCCGATCACCTCTTCGCGCAGCTGTTCATCCAGTTCGGACAGCGTGTCACCGTCCACGCCACCTTTCCATACCCTCAGCAGATCGCGGCGGCTGCGCGGATCAAGCTGCTCCAGAAGGTGGGCGATGTCGGCCGGGTGCAACGGGTCGAGCAGCGCATCAACCCATTCGGCACCACCGGTGCGTACCGCCTCCATCACATCATTGATCAACCGATCCGTGATGCCAAAGGCTTCGTCTTCGTTGTTGTCCGATTGGTCTGTCATACCGCCCCTCGTTGCACCTGCACCATAGCTTCTCGCGCGCCGCGCACAACGGCCATTGAGCGATTTACGCCCCCGCTGCCTCGCCATATGGTGCCGGGATGAGCAAGCATCTTCTCCTTGGCCAGACCTTAGGCTTTTCCGGTAATCCGCTGACGGAAAACTGGCGTGATGTCACCGATTTTGACAGCGCTGGCGGCGTGTTGATTGATGGCGACAGAATCGCGGAGACCGGGAATGGTGCCGCCATGCAGGCGAAGTACCCGGACGCAGCCATCACCGATTATGGCGATGCCCTGATCAGCGCAGGCTTCGTCGATGCCCATATGCACTATCCGCAAACAGCGATCATCGCGAGTTGGGGCAAGCAGCTGATTGACTGGCTCAACACCTATACGTTCCCTGAAGAGGCGCGTTTCAGCGATCCGGCTTATGCCGATCAGATCGCAAACCGAACGCTGGATCTCGCTCTGGACCACGGCACCACCACCCTGACCAGTTTTTGCACCATCCATCCGACAAGTGTCGATGCGTTCTTTGGCGCGGCCGCTACCCGCCATATGGCTGTGGTGGCTGGCAAAACCTGCATGGACCGCAACGCGCCTAACGATCTGCGCGATACTGCGCAAGGCGCCTATGACGACAGCAAACGCCTGTTGAACGCCTGGCACGGCAAGGACCGCGCGCAATACGCCATCACCCCTCGATTTTCGCCAACCTCAACGCCGGATCAACTCAATGCGCTGGGCGCGCTCTGGGCGGAATATCCTGATTGCCTGATGCAGACCCATCTCAGCGAGCAACTCCCGGAAATCGCCTGGGTGAAAGACCTGTTTCCAGACGCCCGCGATTATCTGGACACCTATGAAGCTTTCGGATTGCTTGGGGCACGGGGGCTCTACGGCCATGCCATCCATCTGGAGGACCGGGAGGTGGCGCGATTGCGTGAGGTTGGCGCGGCGGTCATCCATTGTCCGACGTCAAACACCTTCATCGGCTCGGGCCTGTTTGACCTGATGGGGCTGGCCAAGGCTGGCCTGCAGGTCGGGCTGGCGACTGATACAGGCGGTGGATCGTCATTTTCCATGCTGCGCACGATGGCCGCCGCCTATGAAATTGGGCAACTGCGCGGGACCGCATTACATCCGGCGCAACTGATGTGGCTGGCCACCGAGGGGTCCGCGCAGGCGCTGCAGATGAATGGCCAGATTGGCCATCTTGGCGCGGGGGCCATGGCGGATATCACGGTTCTCGACCTTGCCGCGACTTCGGCCATCGCCCAACGCAGCCAGCAGGCACAGGATATCTGGGATGCACTTTTTCCCACGATCATGATGGGCGATGACCGATCCATTGCAGATGTGTGGATTGCCGGGCAGCGGTATGAGCGCGGTGAAAGCCAATGACGCGGGTAA
Source organism: Yoonia sp. R2-816 (assembly GCF_046762905.1). Classification (NCBI taxonomy): domain Bacteria; kingdom Pseudomonadati; phylum Pseudomonadota; class Alphaproteobacteria; order Rhodobacterales; family Paracoccaceae; genus Yoonia; species Yoonia sp. R2-816. The sequence goes on from NZ_JBKQXN010000188.1 coordinate 104,318, forward strand.
GATCAATACTGATATCCACGCTGTTGCTGACGTGGCCTTTTGTAGTCGAAGCAGAAAGTACACGGATTGATGCATACGGTTTCAGCATATCGCTGCCGGACGGGTTTGCTGCGACGCAAAAGGATGGCGGTGTGCAGCTGGCGCAGACCGGCATGCGACGTACCGTTCAGCGGTTGGAGATCTTCACCCAGGATCAGCCATTTCAGACAGCCACGCGACAATTCACCCTGCGCGATGTGGCAGGCTTTGATCACCCATTTCTTTCTGCAGTCGAACGGCTTGGCGCCGGTTCAGGCGGAACAGAGTACAGGCTGACGGCAGTTGGAACGGATAACACCGGTCAGACCGTGGTGATGATCGCGCAGGATCAACTGGAAATCGGCACGCCCGGCTTTGCGTTCGCGTGGGACGTACTGGCCAGCTATCAACCACGATAAATGCGCGGGGCTCAGGAGTTACTCGGCCAGCCGCGCGGCCAAGGTATTCTGGCGGTTAATCACCTTGTCCAAATCAATTGTCTGCATTCGGCCATCTGCAACAACCTGACGGCCTTCCACAAACAGGTCACGAACCTTTGCCGGACCGGCCAGAACCAGCGCGGCCGGGTCCCACGACCCTGCATTCTCAACCGCCCTCGCATCCCACACTGCGATGTCCGCCCGCTTGCCAACAGCAATCTGACCACAATCATCGCGCCCCAGCACGGCAGCCCCGCCGCGCGTGGCGATCTCCAGTGCTTCGCGGGCGGACATGGCATCGGCCCCATTGGCTACTCGCTGCAACAACATCGCTTGCCGGGCGTCGGCCACCAGATTGCCTATATCATTGCTGGCCGATCCATCCACGCCTAGGCCGACGGACACGCCGACATCACGCATCTGCCGCAGTGGCGCGATGCCCGAGCCAAGGCGGCAATTGGAACAGGGGCAATGGGCGACACCTGTCTGCGTGCGGGCGAACAAATCAATCTCTTGCCCATTCAGTTTCACACAATGCGCATGCCACACGTCATCGCCGACCCAACCCAGATCTTCAGCATATTGTCCGGGACGGCAGCCGAATTTCTCGAGTGAATAAGCGATGTCCTCATCATTCTCGGCCAGATGTGTATGCAGCATCACACCCTTGTCGCGGGCCAGAACTGCCGCATCGCGCATCAGATCACGACTGACGGAAAACGGACTGCACGGTGCCACGCCAACACGGGTCATCGCCCCTGGGCGCGGATCATGAAACGCATCGATCACCCGAATGCAGTCTTCCAGAATGACGCGCTCTGCCTCGACCAGACTGTCCGGCGGCAGACCCCCGTCATTTTCGCCAATGCTCATCGCGCCGCGGGTGGCATGAAACCGCAAACCAATCTCAGCGGCGGCAGCAATCGTGTCATCCAGCCGCGCCCCATTGGGAAACAGATACAGATGATCCGAGGTCAGCGTGCAGCCAGACAGTGCCAGTTCCGCCAATCCGATCTGGGCTGACACGAACATCTCTTCCGGGCCAAAACGCGCCCAAATCGGATAAAGACGCTGCAACCACCCAAACAAGAGCGCGTCCTGCGCACCCGGCACCGCGCGGGTCAGGGTTTGATAAAGATGATGATGGGTATTGACGAGACCCGGTGTGATGATGACCCCGGTGGCGTCAAAAACATCTGCATTTTCAGCGGGCAGATCAGCCCCAATGGCCGCGATCACGCCGTCGCTGATCAGAATGTCCGCGTTCGCCAGTTCGGATCGCGCGTCATCCATCGTCAGGATGACGGATGCATTGCGGATCAGCAGGTCAGGCATTTATCGCATCACGCAGGACCGCCAGAGCGGCGGCATGTATCTGGGCATTTGCCGCGGCCAGCGCACGACCACCTTCATGGGCCGGGCCACCATCCCAATCGGTCACGATGCCGCCAGCTGCCTCGATAACGGCAATAGGGGCCTGAATATCATAGGCATTCAACCCCGCCTCAATCACCAGATCGACCTGCCCTGCCGCCAGCAACGCATAGCCATAGCAATCCATGCCATACCGGGTCAGCCGGGCCTGCGCAGAAACGGCCTGAAAGGCCCGCATCTCATCAAGCGTTCCAACTTCTGGAAAGGTGGTCAGCACTGTCGCACCGGCCAGATCGCGAGTTGCCCGCGTCCGCAGCGGCAATAGGCCCAATGGCCCCATCATTTCCGCCAGGCCCAGCCCACCGGCAAATCGCTCACCGATATAGGGCTGATCAATCAGGCCGAAGATCGGTCCGTCCTTGTCTGCCACTGAAATCAGCACACCCCAGGTCGGCGTACCGCTGATATAACCACGGGTTCCGTCAATCGGGTCAAGCACCCATGTCAGATCGCTGCTACCCTGAAAATGGCCGAATTCCTCGCCAAGAATTGAATCGTCCGGTCGTTCCCGGCCAAGAACGTCCCGCATGGCCTGCTCGGCGGCGCGATCCGCTTCGGTCACCGGATCAAAGCCTTCGCCCAACTTGTTATCGGTCACCAGATCGGCAGTGCGAAAGTGGCGCAGAGTTTCAGGGCGCGCCGCATCTGCCAGCAGATGGGCAACCCGTATCAGGTCGGCATTGAACGCTTTGTCTTTGAACACTGTGCCATTCCCATCCACACCGGCTGTCACCGTTTGCGGTAGCGCGGGGCAGATGGGATGGTCAAGCCCGTGTCAGGCTGCTTCGCTCAGCACCCGCGCCAGGTCAAAAAGGCGGCGACGCTGGTTTTCTGGAATTGCATAGTAAGACCGCAGAAGCTCCAACGCTTCCTTGTCGGTCAGGATATCACCCGGCATATCACTGTTGTTGCTGTCTGCCGGAGGTTGAGTATCGAGGCCTTCAAAGAAAAATGAGACAGGCACGTTCAACACCTTTGCGATGTCCCAAAGCCGCGATGCACTGACGCGGTTCATACCTGTTTCGTACTTCTGGATCTGCTGAAACTTGATACCAACTTTTTCCGCCAACTGCTGTTGGGTTGTGCCGCTCATCCAGCGGCGGTGACGGATGCGCTTACCTACATGTACATCTACCGGATGTTTCATTCGTTTATTTCCTTAGTTAGAAAGCACGCGGCAACATGTTGCCAGTGCCCGATGCAGCGTTTAGCGCTTGGTTGAATCTGCAAGCGCGTCCTGCTTGATGATGTGCATGACACCATTCAAGCGTAACACGCAACGGTTGCAGCAGCAGACCTGACCTTAAAGACAGGTTCATGATGACACTTTTTACGCGACCGGTCAAAGCCGGCATCCTTTCATCTGCTGCGATGATTGGGCGATAAGGGTTAATAAAGCCATACCAAGAAGGATTCGTTTATGCGCACATTTCAGGTTTCATCGTTCAATAACGCACCAGAGGTTACAAATGTTCCCGCTCCGACCGCAAAAAAGGGGGAGGTCATTTTGGATATCGAAGCGTGCGGTTTGAACTTCGCGGACCTGCTGATGGCCAATGGCACGTATCAGGACACGCCGACCCCTCCCTTCACACTCGGGATGGAGGTTTGTGGCACTGTGGTTGCACACGGCCCGGATGTGTCCACGCCGCCGATCGGGACCCGTGTGGCCGTCTTTGGGGGCAGCGGCGGCATGGCCGAACAGGGTGCATTCCCGGCAGCGCTTTGCCGACAGGTGCCAGACAAGATGCCGTCAGAGGTCGCGGCAGGTTTCATGGTGGCTTACGGCACCTCTCACTTGGCTCTGAAACGGCGGGCGCAATTGCAGAAAGGTGAAACGTTGCTGGTGCTGGGCGCGGCGGGTGGCGTCGGGCTGACGGCCGTCGAAATCGGCAAGGCGATGGGGGCCACCGTCATCGCCGTCGCGCGCGGTGCGGAAAAGCTGGCCGTCGCAAAAAATGCGGGCGCGGATCACCTGATCGACAGCACAACCGACGACATCAAGGATGCAGTCAAGGCATTGGGCGGGGCCGACGTGGTTTACGATCCCGTCGGGGGTGATGCATTTAAGGCAGCATTAGGTGCGTGCAACCGTGAAGCCCGCATAATCGTCATTGGTTTTGCCAGCGGCAAGGTTCCCCCGATCCCGGCCAACATCATTCTGGTCAAGAACATCACGGTCATCGGCTTCTATTGGGGCGGCTACCTTGGCTTTCAGCCCAACGCGCTGATCGAGAGCCTCGGCGAATTGATGGAGTGGTACGATCAGGGGCGCCTGCAGCCGCATATTAGCCATGTTTTACAATTGGATGACGCGGCGCAAGCGCTCGAACTGATGCGCAGCAGGCAGTCCACCGGCAAGGTGGTTATCACGCCGTGACCGGCACCCGCATGGTGTAAAACCCGTCCCGCACGAACTGTGACAGGTCGGCGACAACCGGTCCGTCATTGATCGATGCGCTATACATATTCACGTTAACCTCCAGCAGACGCGGCAGACTGCCACCATGATTGATCGCTTCAAAATGGTGCGACGCGGTGCCTTCCAGAATAGTGTGCACTGCCAAATCAGCGCTGACTGTGGCCTCGATTGTGCGTGTTGACTCGCTCTCGACGGCCATCTCCCAGGGGATTCCGACAGCATCCAGCCGCCGCTGCACGTATTGCCGAAAGATACAGCGCTGCTCAAAGGCAAGCCGCAAAGGGCGCTGTTTCCACGCCTGCCCGCCCGGCGCGCCAACCCAGATCAGCGGCACCTTGGCCAGTGTTTCGCCGCCGGTTCCAACGCTGTCTTCAGTCGTCAGGATGACGTCAATCTCCCCCCGATTGAATTGCTCGACAAGCTTTCTTGTAAAAGATGAAACCAGATGCACCCTGACCCTTGGATAGGCCGCCGCGAACCGGCGGAGCACCTTGGGAATGACCGGGTAGATAATGTCATGCGGCACGCCCAGCGTGACCTCGCCTTCAAACTCGATCGCGGTCAGTTTGCCATAGATTTCGTCATTCAAGGCGAGCATCCGCCGGGCATAACTGAGCATCTGTTCACCCTGTGTTGTCAGGCCGATAGATCGTGCGGAGCGGTCGAGCAATGACACGTTCAGAGATTCTTCCAATCGTTTCAGCTGCATGGAAACAGCCGACTGCGTCAGGTTCAAAAGCCCTGCCGCCTTGGTCACACCGCCCGTGTCAGCAACGGCTACAAAGGATCGCAAAGCGGTCATATCCAGATTTCTCATTTCATCACCATAGCTGATACAAGACCCATCAAACATTCATTTTTATCATATGAGGTTCGCCGCTATATATCAAGCATTCTAATGATAACCACACAAACCATCACGAAAGGACAGGATATGATCACTGTCACGACTCAGGAATCCGTTAATGCGCGGTGCGGTGTGGCGCGGCCCGGGCTTTGGCGACGTATTGGCCGCTTACTGGCCCTGTCCCGGCAGCGCCGCGCGCTCGCCCGGCTTGACGACCACATGCTCAAGGACATCGGACTGACCCGTCATCAGGCTTATACAGAAGCACAAAAACGGGTTTGGGACGTCCCCGCCAGTTGGCGGGACTGATCACGAAACAAGCGGACCTGCGACATTCCCGCCCAAAACAATCAGATTTAATGATCTTGGTGCCGCGCGCCCTTGAAAACGTGCGGGTTTGTGCCAATATCACGCGCAAGGATGCCGGCTCGCGGCGCCACTGTTATATCTGGAGGTCTAAATGGCTCAATACGAGACAATGAAAACGGTCGGCGGGGTCCGCGCGGCCGCTATTGATGAGGGCTTGCGCGCTCATATGAACAAGGTCTACGGCACAATGTCCGTGGGCATGCTGATCACCGCCGTGGCGGCATGGGCAATTGCCGGTCTTGCGGTCACAAGTGACCCGACAAATGCGACCTACGCTCTGCGTGATGGTCAGTACCTGACCGGGCTTGGCGTGGCGCTCTATGCCAGCCCGCTGCGCTGGGTTATCTTCTTTGCACCTCTGGCCTTTATCCTGTTTGGCTGGGGCGCATTGCTGCAACGAGGTTCGGCGGCGGCTGTACAGCTTGGCTTCTTTGCCTTCGCTGCGGTCATCGGTGTATCGTTCAGCTCGATCTTTCTGGTCTACACGCCATACTCGATCACGCAGACCTTCCTGGTTACCGCAATCGCCTTTGCCGGTCTCAGCCTTTATGGCTACGTGACCAAAAAGGATCTGGCGCCGATGCGGACGTTCCTGATCATGGGCGTGATCGGTCTTCTGGCTGCAATCATCGTGAACCTGTTCCTGCAGTCTGACGCGATGATGTTCGCGATCGCCTCGATCGGTATCGTGTTGTTCGCCGGGTTGACCGCTGCTTACACGCAGCAGATCAAAAACACCTATGTGGAGCATGCAGCTGCCGCAGATCAGGAGTGGATGGACAAAGCCGCCTTTGACGGCGCGCTCAGCCTCTACATCTCGTTCCTGAACATGTTCCAGTTCCTGCTCTACTTCATGGGACAGGAATAACCGGACTTCAGACGACAAGAACACGAAAGGGCGGGTCATCCCGCCCTTTTTTGATTCCTTACAGAAGAGGTAGATTGAGCAACGTGCATATGTTGCCGCCATCATCTTTTCACCGCTGCAAAGCAACAGGCTTGGCAAGCGGTCACGACAAAGTCCGAAAACAGCACCCCACTCCAGCATGCTAGGCTCTCCACGGCGCTGGTGCGGTCGGGGCGCATCTAATAAAAGTATCAATATGCCCCACTGTGTATCCTCGCTACAGCTATTCCCAATAAAACATGGCCTATACTGCCTTACCCTATACCATTGCGCCCCAAGATACCCCACATGTTGAAGGGGACCAAAACGGGGACCGAATGGCAAGGACTACAAATGAGCTGACCAGCCAAGCCGCCAAGTCAGCAGCGGCCGGCAAGCATGGCGATGGCGCTGGGCTTTGGCTCTACAAGCGCGATGACGGCACGGCTCGCTGGGTGCTGCGCGTCACGGTCTTTGGCAAACGCAAGGAAATGGGTCTGGGCGCATTCCCCGCAGTGTCTCTAAAAGAAGCCCGCGAAAAGGCTAACCATTGGCGCAAGGTTGCAGCGGATGGCAAAAACCCTATCCGCGAACGAGAACGGGAGCGACGTGACGCCGAACGTAGCTTGCATCTTTTGTCTGATATCGCCGCTGATGCTTTTGAAAGCCGCAAGGCTGAACTCAAAGGCGACGGAAAATCGGGACGCTGGTTTTCCCCGCTTCAACCGCACGTCCTGCCCAAGCGGGGTAAAATGCCAGTCTCGGAGATTGACCAACGCGATATCCGTGATGCACTGGCCCCTATCTGGCATGAAAAAGCCGCGACCGCCCAGAAAGCTATGGATCGTCTAGGCATTTGCATGCGCCATGCCGCTGCATTGGGCTGAGAGGTTGACGTCCAAGCCACCGACAAGGCCAAAGCATTACCAAGCATGCGACGCCATACTGTAACCAACGTCCCTGCTCTGCATTGGCAAGAGGTACCCGCCTTTTACCAATCATTAGACGGGGCAGCATTGCTGAATTAGCTTTGCGGTTGCCCATTCTGACGGGGTCGCGTTCCGGACCGCTGCGCAACATCCACGTTGACCAAATCAATGGTGACGTTTGGACAGTGCCCGCAGAGGATATGAAGGGACGCAAAGGCGCGACAAAGGATTTTAGGGTTCCACTTTCGATAGAGGCCCAGCGCGTTATCGCAGAGGCCCGCAAATTCGCCCGTGACGGGTTCCTGTTTGCAGGCGCAAAGCGGGGCGTCATTTCCGATATGACAATGACAGCACTGATGAAGCGGCGCGGCTTAAAAGAGCGTCCCCACGGTTTCAGAACATCTCTGCGCGTTTGGCTAGCAGAGACGACGAACGCACCGCATGACGTGGTTGAAATGTGCATTAGCCATGTCGTCGGGCCTAAGGTAGTGCAGGCTTACAAACGGACTGATTTCTTGGAGCAAAGACATGCACTAATGGAGCTATGGGCTTCGTTCCTTTGCAGCAGACAGGGCGGCCCCACGCCCATGAAGGTAGTCGGTTCGAATGGCTAACGACGATTATAGCCCTGATATTGCCCCGATTGATTGCGCGATGGAACTGCTGAGTGACATTGAGGAAGCAAACGAAACCCCGATTTTGGATTTGTTTCAAACGTCATACATCAGGTTGGCTCTTATGCTCTGCCCTGGCGTCAAGACAATAATCCCGTCTCCCAATGTGATCTATTATGAAATAGAAGCAGTGGCGGCTTCGGACATAAGCATCGCGGCGACTGGCAACCCTGAAGCATATGACATGCTATCAGAGATTTGCCCTGCCAACATTTACACGGGTCAAGCTATCCCAAAGGAAATGCGCGCAATCTGCAGTCAGTTGGTTTGCGGCCAGTTCAAGCCACCGTCGCGGCGTGACTGCGAGTGTAAATTCGTCTTGCACTCCACAGGGCCCTGGAAGCCTGAACCATTCGGCATTGAGGACTTCGCGACGCAATGTGCCGTTGAAGCTTTCGTCATGAACGTTCTCCCAAGGCGATCCCGGGTAGATCTGGATCGGCTTGGCTTGTGATTTTGAGAGTCATTGCCGGATTGGTGACAAAGGTTCGTATCGTCGTCGAGCGCGAGACCAAGCAAGGCGAGGCGGAAGGGACCGAGCAATAGGATGCTTCCTAATGAAGGAAGGGCCAACCATTGTCAGAGGATGGCCGGTGCCATCTGGCTGGACGCGCTGGAACTGAAGGTCGAGATCGTGGGCTAGACGACGTTCAACAGGTGGGAATTTCACCATAAATAGTAGAGAACATCCAGGCGCACCGTGTCACCAGCACGATCACGGCCACCAATCCCCAAAGGGAAATGCCCGGCAGCACAACCCAATATTGTGCCTCCTTCGGCAAGTCCCATCCCGCCGCGCGGACTGCCCACAAGCAGACGATCTGCCAGTAGAAGGTGATGCCGAGTGCCGCGCCGAGGATCGGACCGCTCCATGCGGCATCCAACAAATGCCCGGCAAGCCCGAAGGCGAGCATCGGCGCATAGATAAGATCCGCCCCGGCGAAGCCTTTGAAGAAGGCGACGCCGACCTCGGTAATGCGGTCTGCCGGTTCTTGGGTGCCCATTCTCACGCCAAGCGAATAGTCGAATGCCGAGATGCATTGCGCAGCGACAAGGTAGAGAAAAAGCAACCAGCCGGGCACTTGGATGATTCAGAAAACGATACGCGTCATGTCATGTCTCCTATCCTCACCACCAGCATCACGACCTTTATCAAAGCATGGCCGAGCAAAGCATTTGATAAAAATCAACATGACCCTGCTATCGCCACGCTAAGTCACGCCATCGGTTACAATCCCTATTGGCCCGCACCGATCAAATCATTTGTGGGGAACTGAAACCGCTTCAGGCGTCGTGCCGATTGGCAACCTGTTGGTGCCGCCTTCAAGAAGCACCGGCTTGTGATGGAGACACGGTATGTCAAACCTACGAACGACTGTCTCGCAAACAGTTTCCACTTTAGCAGAGGCGCTTTCGGGAGGACCATTCAGCAGCAAACCGGACGGCGCGACGTTCACAGACCCGTATCACCCGTTTCGATCAGAAGCCTTGATGCAAGAGTATCTGGCGTTCTATGACGCGCGCGCCATGCGGTGGCCAATTGCATCGGAAGAACGGTTGGTTGAGACGACTTCCGGCACAACATTCCTCAGAGTCCAAGGGCCGCCGGATAGGCCACCACTGGTTCTGTTGCCCGGTGATTCCGAGAATTCGCTTGCGTGGATACCAATTATCGCGACCCTGTCCGAAACCTATCGTACCTATGCGCTGGATCATATTTATGACTGTGGCCGCAGCACATACAGGCGGCGGATGGGGCGCGCCGCAGACCTGACGCAATGGCTGGATGAAGTCCTGAAAGCGCTTGAGCTTAACAAGCCGCATCTGATGGGGCACTCCTTTGGCGGCTGGCAGGCCGCGCTTTATGCGCGTGATTACCCGGATGCACTGGTAAGCCTCATCCTGCTCTCACCGGCTGCGACTATTCTTCCGCCCTCAATGGGCCTGTTGGCGCGCGCAATCCTGCATGGGCTTTTGCCAATCCGTGCCTATACCAAATACTACATGTACTGGTACGATCCTGTCGGGGCCGGCGACAACCAGACCCGCCCGATGATCGACGAATTGATTGAAGACGCTATGCTGGCCAGGCGCTGCTTCAAGCGTCGAAATCTTATCTTGCCGAGTGTGCTGTCAGATGATGATTGGCAATGCATCAAAGCGCCGACGCTTTTCCTCGTTGGTGCAAATGAGATGACCTATCCGGCTGAGGAAGCGATCGCCAAACTGCACCGCATCGCACCCGAAATCCAAACCGCAATCGCGACGGGAGCAGATCATCATCTGACGATCGTCAAACCCCACTGGCTCACGGATAAAGTACTCGGATTTCTGAGCGATCAAGAGGTGGCAAAACAATCAGCGTCCTGAACGGCTGGCTTGACACGATCTGGCCAAGCATCCGCAAGACAGCAGCAGCACAGAAACGAATTGCGTCCTGCCCGGTTATACTTGCTTTATCAGGTCATCGAAGGGCAACCTCGCCCGCGCGCTGAACAGACCTTCGGGTTTTCCGGTGCCTGCGCCGATCACCAAAGTGGGCTCAGCCCTGCTTGGCAGCCCGAGCAGCTTTCTGATGCCGCGTTTGTCGATCCCGCCGATTGGGCAGGATTCGTACCCATGCGCCGCGAGCGACAGCATCAGGTTCTCGGCCGCCAGACTTGCCTGAATATGACCGTATACACGGTGGTCGGCCCGCGAGACGGGTCCGTTGACCGTTGGCTCACTTCGGCTCTTGTACCAAAACACCACCCTGCGCATGAGGTTATGCAGGCCAAAGCGATCCGTTTTCATCAACATGGGGATCGTATTTTCGTAGTAGTCCCGCACCGGCCCTGTCAGGGGTTTCTTGCCGTGATCGGTCATGATGTCCGTCAGATTTTTCAGGTGCGTCTGCCATAGATCACCCCGCGACACGATAATCAAAAGATCACCTGCCGTCGCCGCCGCCGGTTGGTTTAGGCAAAGCGGCGCCATGCGCTTTCTCATGTCGTCATCGCGCACCCAATAGATTTCATAGCATTGCAGGTTTGATGAACTCGGTGCGAGAATGGCGTCCTGCAAGCAGTCGCGCATGACGTTTTCGGGGATGGGGACGCCATCAAAGATCCGAATGGCGCGACGTCCGTGAACGGTTTTCTTGAAACCGGGTAGCGCGGAAGTCGTGAACGACGGATTGGGCCGCTCGTCCTTGGTGACAATGACATTGTCAAAGTCAGCCATCTCACTCAGGGGGTTTGACGGGCCTGGCATCCAAGTCGCTCCATTCCAGTTCGCCATTTCACGTCCCAAGGCTATCGCACCTAGAGCGCATGACTTTGACTTTCCTCAATCTTGAACAGGCTGCTTTTGCTAGACTTGATGCCGTTGCACCAACGTGAGGGAGACAAGCCATGGAACAGTCCGAAGCCTATCAATCCGCCAAGAAACGCGTTGAAGCCAAGATGAGTTTTTACACGCATCTCATGGTTTATATCGCTATCATTCTGCTTCTTGTGGTGATCAACCTCTTATCCTCGCCCGGCACAATCTGGTTTCACTGGCCCATGATGGGCTGGGGGATTGCGGTCGTGCTTCATGGCTTTGCGATCTTCGTTTTTCCGGGTCGGTTCGCCGTCACCGAAAAGATGATCGAGACCGAAATGAACAAGTCACAGACGCATTCTTGAGGGCTGTCACATGAGCAATGGCAAAACACAAAAATGGGACGCGATTGTTGTCGGGTCCGGCATGGGCGGCATGACAGCCGCCGCCGCACTGTCGAAAACGGGCCACAAGGTATTGCTGCTGGAACAGTACACGACCCTCGGTGGCCTCTCGCACAGCTTTTCGCGCGAAGGTTTCACCTGGGACGTCGGCATTCACTATCTCGGCTGCGTCGCCCCGGGTGACCGGGAAAGGGCACTGATCGACTGGCTGACGCACACGCCGATGCAATTCGAGCCCATGGGGTCGGTCTATGACAATCTGCATATCGGGCACGCACCGCCGCTTGCATTGTCGCGCCCCTTTGAGGCCCAAGAGCGTGATCTGAAAGACCGGTTTCCTGATGAAGCAGAGGCGATCGAGGCATGGATTACCGCCTTAAAGGAAGGGCGGGACTTGATGTATACACTCGCGCCAACCCGTGCGACGCCTGAATTTGTCGGCGACATGATTGATTGGTGGAACCGCCGCGCCATCGACAAATGGTGCAAGCGCACCCTGCAGGCAGTCGTCGACAGCATCACGCAAAACCCGGACCTTGCCGCAGCCTTCATGGCGCAATGGGGCGATCACGGGGGCCGCCCGCACAAGGCGAGCTTTGCCATGCACGCTTTGGTCTACGGCTGTTATCTGACAAGCGGCGCATGGTATCCTGTGGGTGGTGGCAAGTCCTTTGCAGATCATATGATCCCGACGATCACGCAAGCGGGTGGAGAGGCCCGCGCGGGCGTGAAGGTTGACACGCTTTTGGTCGAAAACGACAAGATTGTGGGCGTGCGCACATCTGACGGCGAAGAAATCCGCTCGGACGTGGTTATCTCCAATGTTGGCGCGCGTGAGACGGTCAACAATCTGTTGCCTGCGGGCTTTGGCCCCAAAGACTGGATCGCTGAAATCCAATCACTGCCCCCGTCCATCGCGCATTTCACCTTGTTTCTGGGCTTTGAGGGCGACGTGACAAAGGCAGGTGCTACGAGGTCAAACCATTGGTTCTATCCAAACGGCGAGATCGACGCGATTTGGGATAAGGCACCTGACGGCAATCCACCCGGTTTTTTCGTCTCATTTGCGTCCCTCAAAGACCCAAGCCACGATCCAGGGCCCAAACAGAAATATGCGGGCGAAATGGTCGTCTGGACCGACTGGAACAGCGTTGCCCATTGGGCCGATCTTCCGTCCGGTCAACGGGGTGCGGATTACAAAGCCTTCAAACAGCAGGTTGAAGACAAGATGTTTGCGCTGTTCAAAGCCAGCTTCCCCGAATTGGCCGAACTGGTCGTATTCCGAGAGCTTTCAACGCCCTTGGCAACGGCGTCAATCACCGGACACCATGAAGGTCGCTTCTATGGATTGGATGGCACGCCCGAGCGCGTCATGAGCGATGCGCTGCGGACAAGGACACCAATCGATGGGCTTTATCTGTCCGGGCAGGACGTGATCAGTCAGGGCATCCAAGGCGCGCTTTGGGGCGGGATTCTGTGTGCGGCCAGTGTTGATCCCAAAGTCTTTCGACAGCTACGGGGGTAATGACTCAATGCACTGGTTCTTGCTGGCGATTGGCATTGCGATCGAACTCCTCGCAACGACCGCATTGAAGCTGTCGGACGGTTTTACGAAGCTAGGGTTTGCCGGGCTGACGCTGATCTGCTTCGGACTTGCGTTCTATGTGATGTCACTTGTGGTACGCACCATGCCGCTGGGAATCGCCTATTCGGTCTGGGCAGGCGGCGGCATCGCTGGCGTCACGTTGATCGGTGCTGTGGTTTTCGGTCAGACACTCGACGGTTATGCCTATCTTGGCGTTGGCCTTATCCTTGCGGGAGTGATCGTGTTGAACGCACTGTCGTCGGCAGCGAGCGGTTGAGAGGCAAAGCGATATGAAAGCGGCGGTCTACGAACGCTATGGACCTCCAGAGGTGGTCGAAATCAAAGAGGTTCCTCGCCCTATGCCGGCTGACGATCAGCTTTTGATCAGGACCTATGCCGCAACCATCACCAGCGGTGATTGGCGCGCGCGCACAATGATCGGACCACGTGGTTTTGGCCCGATCCCGCGTCTTGCCTTTGGCCTATTCCGCCCGCGCCGGAGGGTATTGGGCACTGAAATGGCCGGACGGATTGAGGCCGTGGGGAAGGATGTAACCACCTTTGCTGTGGGCGAAGATGTGATCGCCTTTACGGGCCTCGAAATGGGCTGTCACGCCGAATACATCACCATGCCAGCCAACGGCAAAGTCGTGCACAAACCACAAAACCTGTCGTTTCCTCAGGCTGCGGCTCTTTCGTTCGCGGGCACATCCGCTTTGCATTTTCTGCTTACAAAGGGAGACATCAAATCAGGTGAGACCGTGCTGATCATCGGTGCATCAGGTGCGCTTGGCACGATGGGCGTACAGATTGCCAAATACGTCGGCGCGCATGTCACGGGTGTTTGCAGCACCGCCAATCTGGAGCTTGTGTCGTCTATCGGCGCTGACCGTGTTGTGGATTACACGCAAACCGACATCACCAGCCTTGATGAAACCTTCGATGTTGTCTTTGACACGGTGGGCGCGCTGCCACTTGGAAAGATCAGGCAGATGTTGCGACCCTCAGGGCGCGGTGTGGTGGCCGCAGGCAGCCTGCTCGATAATATCACGGCGCCCATTTGGTCGCTGATGGGTGAGCAGAAATTTTCCGCTGGGGTCGCGGCGGAAACTGTCGAGGATATGCATTTTCTTGCGGATATGGCCGAGAAAGGCGCCCTGAAACCAGTGATCGACCGGATGTATCCGTTCGATCAGATCACGCAGGCCCACGCCCATGTTGGCAGTGGCCATAAGGCTGGCAATGTCGTGGTGGAATTCGCTCAGGCTTAACGCAGCCGAAGCGAGACCACACCGATAACCGTGTGAAAAAACACCAGAGCAAAAATACCCACGCCAACAATATCGCTTTCCTCGATCAGGCTAGAGACGGCGGCGTAAAACCCGGCGGCTGCAAAGAGAATGCTTGCCCATCCTGCCCATGAACCAAAGTCAGAAGATCGCAGCATCGCGATACCGTAAAGCAGTAGCCCCACTGGTGTGAGTACAACCCCGGTTACAACGAATGTGTCGACCCAACCCAGGCTGACTTCCCACGCGACGATCAGAACAGGGAGCAGTTCTGCGGCGGTGTCGGGTGCCTTGTATAGATCGGATATCACGGTTTCAGCCGTATGCGGGATTGCCCCTGCCGCGAGGATAGCAAGGCCCAGCACGGACATGACCATCGCAGCAAGCGCGGTTGCGGGGCTGTCCGCCCGCAGCACGACAAACAACGTCACCGAATGCAGCGCCCAAAGTACCAGCGCAAAAAGATAGGCCGTGTTCTCGATGATCCGGGCCCAGCGAATGTCTGGATACCGCTCCAAGGCGGCCTGCGCATCAAGTGTGTCCAGCCCGACAAAGACGGCAAGGAACGCAAATACACCAAGCAGCAGCGCGCTGCCCAATATGCCCGCAAAGCCGCCCATTCTCGCGGTTGATTGGTCCTTAATCTCCATGTCGTTTCCTTCCAATTAACTATGCTGCGGCACGGTCACCCGTGATCAACATGATCTTTCCCGCGACGGCCCCACGTTCAAGCATTGCGTGCGCCTCCGCCGCATCCCGCAAGGGCAGCTTATGCGCGATGTGTGGTTGCAGTTGCCCCGCAAGGGCCTTGCGAAAAAGCTCTGAAAGCGTGTTGCGGTACCAATCGGGGTTGGCACGGGGGTAATCTTCCATGCCGGGGCCCTTTGCGATGCGTCGGCCTCCCGGCCAAACCGAAAAAATCCCAAGCAGCATAAGGCTGGGCAAAATGATCCACGTGCCTGATTCGAGCGTGCCCGCCATGCCCAGCATCAAAAGCCTACCGCCGGGACGCAGGGACCGCCAAGATCGCAGTAGCTGCCGGGCTCCGCCGACAAGATCAATCACGACATCCGCACCGCCGCCCGTCAATGCACGGGTGCGCGCCACGACAAACTCTGATTGATAATCAATCGGCGCAGCACCATCCGCCCGTATCTGCGCCTGTTTGCTGGTTGCGTCACCGCCAAAGGTTTGTAGCCCAGCATCACGGCCCAATTGCAACAGCGCACTGCCCAAACCACCACCTGCGCCCTGCACAAGCAGGCGCTCGCCTTCGCAGACCTTGGACGCCTGATGCAAGGCCAGACTTGCGGTGAGGTAATTGACGATAAGAGCGCAGGCTGTCACCGGATCAAGAGCATCAGGCACGGCCACCAGATCAGCCGCAGGACGGCAAAGGTATTCGGCATAGCCGCCTGCATCGCCAAATGTCCAACCGCCCACGCGTTGGCCCACTGCAAAGCCGGAAACGCGCGCGCCGACCTTATCGACAATGCCAACGAAATCCTCGCCCGGCGTGTAGGGCATGGGAGGCAACCCGGGAAACCAATGGCCCCGCAACATGACATCGTATGCTGAAACCCCTGCCGCCTCGACCCGCACGCGCACGTCCCCAGGGCCGGGTTCTGGCATGTCCATCGCGACCCATTGCAGCACGTCCGGCCCGCCGCGACGTGGCACGACGATACGGTGGGCCCGTGCCGCAGTCATGATGGAATTTCCGTCAAGTGAGGGTGCGGATGTGTGATGTCCTGAAAATCAAACCCACGAAAGATGAACCATAGTGCCATGACCATCTCCTGCACCGCGATTGGTACAATCAGCAACGGTGCCCAAGGCGGCAAGGGAATGAGCATCGCAGTGCCGACGATACCCAGCAGAACAGCAATCGCGATCAACCCCCAAAGCGAAATCCAGCGGGGGATCAGCCGCGCGTGGAAAAGCGTTCCATAAAGGCAGAGCGCACCAAGCGCGAAGATGATGTTGTAGAGCGTCCCCGCCGTATCACCCCACGCATTCTGCGCGCGGATCAGCATCACTGCGGCTTCGGCCAAGGCCGGGTCCGCGCCCGCAAGCTGCGCTTCGCTGAGCGAGAGCAAGGAGAACTTGTTGGTCAGGGCGACACTGACCAGAATAACGCCTTCAAGCGCCCGAAAAAAGAAATAGGTAAGCGCCAGGCCAACGCTGACTTGGCTCAGGACCGGATAGATGAACGCGCCGATCAGGGGCATGGCGAGGATGCAGATCAGCTCGATTGTCAGGCCCAGCACAATGACTGGCTTGTTCTGCGCCGCAACGCGCAACACGTCAGGCGCATCAAGAAACTGCTTGTAGAACATCTCGCCCAGAAAGAGGAAAGCTGTCGCGATGATGAAAAGCACCCCGACGATGACGCCCGCGCGCCGCATATGTGGGTCATCAAGCTGCACGGTCATTACCTGATCCGACATGTTTCAGGTCCACGCCCCGCGCAAGCAGCCACAGCGCCAGTGCCATTTCGTTGATCCAGATTGGCAAGGACAGGATCAGGTCCGTCGTGCCGCCCATTTCGACCCGGTCGAACAGGATGAGGACACAAGACACCAAGAGCATCAGCCCGCCAATAAGCCCCCAAAGCGACAGCACAGGTGGGACCAGACGGAAGGCATAGAGCATGGGATAAAGCAGCAAGGTGCCGCAACTGAAAACAAGCAGTACCATCAGGAACGCCGTGTCATGCACCGCCAATGTGAATGCCATTTCGTCGGCACTGGTCGATATGATCATCGCCAAAACTGTTGCTGCAACGACGCCCACTGCACCCTCGATAACACGCAGGCCCAGATAGCCTGTCGCGGCTAACTCAGCACATCGGCGCAGAACCGGATAGAACGCAATCGCAATCCCGTCGCTGGCCAAAGCGTTGGCAATCTCCAGCAAGACCGCCAACGCAACAGGATTGTTTTGAGGATCAGTCGCGCGCTGTGAAGCATCCAAAAGCGGGCTAAGAATGATCTGCGCTGCCATCGTTGATGCGGTCGCAATGATAAAAAGCACGCCAGCAATCCGCGCTGCGCGCTGCAATGCATCCGCGGTTGCTAATGGGTGGGAATTCGTGCCGTTCATGAGGTTTAATCAAGTGGTTGAGATTGCAGACAGGGTTAGCAGTCCAGTGTGCTGGCCCATTGATTTTTGTCAGTGGCAAACAAGGGGCTAACGCTACTGATACCCAAGCGATCATCGCCAGGCGCCGAGGAAACGCCCATGAGCACAACAGAAATGGCAAATGCAGCAACCCTGATATCCTCAATTCAGGTGTTCAGTTCTGGCTGGGCCGCACAGCATGATGAACATCGCTTTGGAACGAGGAAACCGCGCCTGTGGTGGGCGCTGACATCGCGAAGCTGGAACAAGATCCCGCTGAATTACTTTCTGATTGCCCATTGCAATGGACCAATCCTGTTTGACACAGGGTTGGACCCAGCGATTGTCTCAGGCCCCAACTACATCTCCAGCGCCATAGGTAGGCTCCTGTTGCGGCGCATCTTCCAGCTTCACATCACGGAAGGTGACAGGCTCGATAGGGTTTTGGCAAAGTCTGGTTTTGACGCAAGCGATGTGCACCTGGCGGTCATGTCCCATCTGCATTTCGATCATGTTGGTGGGATCGCCCAAATCCCGCAAGCCAAACTGCTGGTCAGCATAGGCGAGTGGGCGCAGTTGCTCCAACCGCATCCAGAACACGATTGGATCCTGAGAGAGCATATTGAAATACCGGGTGCTGACTGGCAGCCCTTCGCGTTTCGACCTACAGATGGCCCGCTTTTTGAGGAGTTCCACGGCATTTATGACGTCATGGACGACGGGTCGATGATCCTGCTGCCAACGCCAGGGCATATTGGGCTGACGTTAGGCCATTCTTCCCGCCAAGCGAAAGTAATTCACTTCGAGATTGAAATGAATCCGCTCCATATGCTCATTTAGGTTGCCGTCATGACATGCCGCAACCGTAATGGCGTCGGCAGCAGGCGACGAATTTTGGTAGTCGATGCGACGGACGCCGTGCATCAGCGGCCCATTGCTGCCGTTCGCTCAGGTTACCGTCCGCTGCGGTGCGGCCCGTCGAACCGGCCATTCGCTGCAAATGCATAATGGAGGCTTGGCGAACGGGTAATCTGCGGGACAAAGTGTGAGTTCGCTGCCACTGCGCCAACGACCGCATTAAGTAGCGTAGACGGTGTTTGCGCTCTCTATTTGGCTGCCTCAACGACTGACACCCACAGTGCAAGTGTGCTGCGGTCTTCGATTTTCACCATTCGCTGGTGGAGTTCCCGTTCCCAAGGCCCGCGGTTAGCCCGTGCGTCGCGCAAGGCTTGGTTAAATGCTTCGACCGCTTTATTCTGGTTCTCCTACCTGAGACAGAGCGATACCTCTTTCGAGTTGGATGCGGCTCCTCTTTGTTCGTTCGAGCGAAGAGAAACTCATCCAAGCACCGGCGGTGAGTGAAATGTTGCAAAACCGAAGCTTCTTGGCTCCATCATAGCGATCATTCCGACATGCTCCAGCCATGAGTCCTGCGGTCATTACGCTCAGCCAAACACAAAGGAATGCCCATATGCAAATGGCGTAAACCAAAGACTTAAACCTTGATTTTTGTACCTCCGTTGGCTTTTCCATGCGTCTTGCTAACAACAGTCCAAAAAAGAAAATTCAGTGTGCCGACATTCGTTCGTTGCACAGCATCGGTCAAGTTGGGCTCACTACCGCCATTAGATCGACCGCAGCATATCGCCCGACTAATCCGTCCTCTCATGCCAAGGACGGCCAAAACAGGACCCTGACCGAAGCACCCGACGCTGCGATGCGGCTTCCCCGAAGCGGACTTTGGTTATAACGCGCAAAGCCTCAGAAAGCCGTCGTCGGTACCACGTTAGCCACTGTCGCACGGTTTCGATCAACAAGACCTCTGTCGATGCCCTGGTCAGACCAGTTGGGTTGGTTTGTATGATCGGTTTGTTAAGATGGCAGTAGCTACAAACCCAACTCGGTCAGTCCCAGATGATCGTCAGGGCGACGTCCTTGTGGCCAGTGAAACAGACGATCCGCCTCGGCAATCGGCACGTCATTGATCGACGCATGGCGCGTGGCCATGTAACCGTCAGGATCAAATTCCCAGTTTTCGTTGCCATAGGCCCGAAACCACTGTCCCTCCGCGTCATGGTATTCGTAGCAAAAGCGCACCGCGATGCGATTGTCCGTGTGGGCCCAAACCTCTTTGATCAACCGGTAGCCTGTCTCAACCGACCATTTTCGCTCCAGAAACACACGCACTTCGTCGCGCCCGTTCAGAAACTCGGACCGGTTGCGGCACTGCGTATCCGTCGTGTAGGCCAGCGCGACCTTTTCGGGGTCGCGCGTGTTCCATGCGTCTTCCGCCATCCGGACCTTTTGCACGGCGTCGTCATAGCGAAAGGGTGGGACAGGAAGACGGATCACCAGCTATTGTAGCCCAGGTACTTGCCGGACATTTCAACCTTGACCCGGTCCCCCTTCGGGTTTTCCACCCGCGTTACCGTCATGTCGAAATCGATGGCTGACATGATCCCGTCGCCAAATTTTTCTTGGATCAGCGCCTTGAGTGTTGGCCCATAGACCCCCACGATTTCATAAAAGCGGTAGATGCATGGGTCGGTCGGCACCGCCTGTTCCCAGATTTTGGTGGGGCTCTCTGCCAACACGCTTTCAGCCTCTTGCGGCAACCCCATGACACTGACCATCAGCTTGGCCTTTTCAGCGGGAAAGGCGTTCATGCCCATCGCTGCAGAATGGGTCCACACCGGGGACATGCCGATCTTGTCTGCAATCTCTTCCCAAGTCAGCCCGGCCTGTTTCTTGGCTGACAGGATCATTGCGGTTACGTCTTCTTTGGTCATCATCTGCGTCATGGCAAGGTCTTTCATGATGGTCTCCTCCGGGTCTTAGCTGTTTACGGCCCGCAGGGCCGGCTGTTGGTCTTCAGGGTCGTCGGCAGGTATTGTCTTGTCGATCCGCACCGGTGCCGGCCGGTTCGTTTCACCCGGCGTGGATGGCTGGCCGGACAGTTCCTTGGACCGTTTGCCAAGAAACTGCACCAGATGGTTTCGGATCGCATAATAGTTGGGGTGTTCTATAATCTCTGTCCGGTTGCGCGGGCGTGGGATCGTGATCTCGACGCTTTCGGCGACACGGGCAAAGGGGCCGTTGGTCATCAAAAGGATACGGTCGGCCAACAGGATCGCCTCATCAATGTCGTGGGTGATCATGAAGACGGTTTGCTCCATTTGGCCCCAGATTTTCAGTAATTCGTCCTGGATTGTGCCCCGTGTCAGCGCATCCAGCGCGCCAAAGGGTTCGTCCAGCAGCAAGAGTTTGGGGTGATTGGCGAAGGCGCGCGCGATCGAGACACGCTGGCGCATCCCGCCGGATAGCTGGCTGGGTTTGCGGTGGATTACGTCACCTTCCAGCCCGACCATGGCAAGAAACTCGGTTGCATGGGCGATGACCTTGACCTTTGACCAGTCGGGATATCGGGCCTGAACGCCGAAAGTGACGTTCTTCAGCGTCGTCAGCCACGGCAGCAGTGAATAGTTCTGAAACACCACCCCCCGGTCCAGACTAGGGCCCCTCACCAGTTCACCGTCCATTTTGACAACGCCGCTGGTCGGTTCTGCGAGGCCTGCAAGAATGTTCATGATCGTCGATTTGCCACAGCCGGAGTGGCCGAGAATGACGACAAACTCACCCTTCTCGACGCCAAAGCTGGCGTCGTCAAAGACGGTCAGTTCGCCACCAGCCCCATCTGGAAAGCGCTGCGTCAGTTTTTCGATACTCAGAAAGGAATTCATGGCGCGTCTCTCTATTCGATATACGTCACGCAGCGCTGCAAGAAGCCGAAGGCGGCATCCAGCAACATGCCGACAACGCCGATCATGAGGATTGAAAAGATGACAGAGGTCAGGTCGAGATTGTTCCACTCGTTCCAGACGTAATATCCAATACCGGTGCCCCCGACGAGCATCTCTGCCGCAACAATCACAAGCCATGCGATGCCAATGGAAATGCGCATACCGGTTACGATCGTCGGAGCAGCGGCAGGCAATATGACTGTGAAAGCGGTCTTGATCGCGCCCAATTCATGGGTGCGGGCTACATTGACCCAGTCTTCGCGAACAGCAGCCACACCAAAGGCGGTATTGATCAGCATCGGCCAGATAGAGCAGATGAAAATCACGAAAATGGCGGATGCTTCGCTGTCCTGGATAATGAACAGCGCTAGGGGCATCCACGCCAAAGGGGAAATAGGCCGCAACACCTGAATAAACGGATTCAGCGCCTTGTAGGCGACCGAGGACATCCCGATCAGGAAGCCAAGCGGGATCGCGATGAGCGCGGCCAGCAGATATCCCGTCAGGACCCGATAGATTGAATAGCCGATCTGGATTCCAATACCTTTGTCGTTGGGGCCAGCGTCATAGAACGGGTCTGACAATTGCTCCCATGCCTTGGCAAAGACCTGACTGGGTGGTGGCACGCCCGCCTTGGTCTGTCCCCCACCCGTCAGCAGTTCATATTCCGTCAGCTCGCCCACGGCTTTTTGTGCGGGGATCGACATTTCCCACACCAGCAGCCCAACCAACAGCAAGAGAATGGACAACAGCGCAGCGCGCTTGTTTTCGCTGAGCGTTCCCATCAATCGGCCTTGATTGCGAAGCTGTCGACGTAAGCCTCGGGCGTGTCCGGATCAAAGGTTTTGCCCATGATGGTGTGGGTTTTGTAGGTCACGTCGGGCGCGTCATAGCCAAGGTCCTGCATGACCTTTTTGGCGTCGGCGGCCAGATAAACCTGCTCAGCGACGGCCTTGTAATCCACATCGCCTTCGATATAGCCCCAGCGCTTCATCTGGGTCAGGATCCACACACCCATGGAATGCCACGGGAACGGATCGAAATCGATGCGGTCGGGGACGCGCTGCACCTCTCCCAAACCATCTGCATAGGTGCCGGTCAGCACCTGCTGAATGACCGTGACGGGCTGGTTGAGATAGTTGGTCGGCGCAATGGCTTCGGAAATTTCAATTCTGTTGTCCGGGTTCGAGGCATATTGCGTCGCATCAATGATGGATTTGAGCAGGGCGCCATAGGTATTGGGCAGTTCGGTGGCAAAGGACAACGGCGCGGCAAAGGCGCAGCATGGATGCCCTTCCCAGATTTCCTTGGTCAGGATGTGGATAAAGCCGATGCCTTCGAAAACGGCCCGTTGATTGAACGGATCGGGTGACAGGTAGCCATCAAGATTGCCGGCCCGCAGGTTGGCTACCATTTCCGGTGGTGGAACAACGCGGATCTGGATGTCCACATCCGGATCAAGCCCGAATTCAGCCACAAAGTAGCGCAGCAGGAAATTGTGCATCGAATATTCGAATGGCACGCCAAAGGTGAAGCCTTTCCACTGTGCCGGGTCACGCTTGTCGAGGTGTTCATTCGACAGAACAATGGCCTGTCCGTTGATGTTTTCGACGGCGGGCATGATATAGGGTTCAGCGATGGAACCCGCGCCAAGCGTCATAGCCAATGGCATCGGGGTCAGCATATGGCTGGCGTCATATTCACCTGACAGGGACTTGTCGCGCGCAACCGCCCAACCTGCGGTTTTGATGACCTGCGCGTTCAGACCATAGCGTTCATAAAAGCCCAAAGGCTGCGCCATAATGATGGGAGTGGCGCAGGTGATCGGCACGAACCCGATATTAAGATCGGTCTTTTCGGGTGGTCCGAGATTATCCAGAATAGCCGCCTTGGCCTCGTTGATTGGAAAGACGGAAGCGAGTGCAGCGGCGGCTGTCGTACCACCGACCATGCCCATAAACGATCGGCGACCGATATCGCTTTGACCAAAGACCGACCGGACAATCGCACTTTCGACCGCTTGCTCCAGCATCTCTTCGCTGGACATGACCTTTGCCGCGGGTTCAGCGCTGCTCTTACATGTGTCACACGTACAGCTTTGCCCGTGCCGCAGGTCGGTTTCGGATGAAAAGGGATTACTTAAGGATTTGATCGTCATGACACTCTCCGTCGCTGATGTGCCCCTATGATGGCGCAGTCCAGCATCCCAAAAAATATGCGGTCCAAAAATCAAATAATTTAATATTAACAAATTAAATCAATGCACTAACAAACTATTGTGACGATCCTTTATTATGATTTATCGTAATTTACGAATATTCGTATTGCCTTTGGCTCTGGCGTTAACCTTTATGGCAGCATGGATAGTAAGACGCAGACCTATGATTCCCATCTGGCTGGTGCGTTTGGCCCAACGGTACTGATCAGCCTTGCCACGGACAGGGTTCTTGCCGCGACGCCAGAGGTCTGCGCGCTTTTCGACGATCCCACCCTGGTCGGGCGTTTCTTTGCGCCATACATTGATGACGGCCTTGCTGATTTCGTCGTATTTATCGACGAGGTACAGTATCGCGGCACCGCATGGACGCGGAAAATCACGCTAAGGTCCGCTGCTGATCGTGCGATCAAATGCGAACTGACTGGGCGCGTCACGACCGAAAACACGCAACTGCTGTTATTAAACATCCTTGATCTCGCAGATCTTGAACGCCGTGCGGAAGAGGCTGCAGCCGCACAAATGTATGGCGGCGGCATCCTGGAGTGGCAGCGCGCGCAATCGTTCTTTTCTGAACTCGAACGGCAGAACCAGCTGATCCTTGATGCAGCGGGCGAAGGAATTTACGGCGTCAATTCAGATGGCAAAACCACATTCGTCAACCGCGCAGCCCAAGAAATGCTGGGCTGGACCAGCCAGGACCTGTTGGGTCACGACATTCACCAGAAAATTCACCACCACCACCTGAATGGCGAGGTCTACCCGTCACAGCAATGCCCGATCTATCAGTCTTTCCGCTTTGAGCAGGTCAATCGGATCGAAGATGAGGTGTTCTGGCGCAAGGATGGCAAGCCCATCCGCGTCGAATATGTCTCGACTCCGATCTATGAAGGACAGATATTGGTCGGGGCCGTTGTGATCTTTCGCGATATTACCGAACGGTGGGAAAACGAAACCAAGTTACGCTCTGCCATGGAAGAAATCGCGGCCCTGCGGGATCGGCTGGAACAGGAAAACGCCTATCTGCAAGAAGCGATCAATATCGAGCGGGCGCATCATGAAATCATCGGCACCTCCGCGGCGATCCGGCAAACGATCAGTCAAATCGGGCTGGTGTCCCAGACCGAGGCAAACGTGCTGATCACCGGGGAAAGCGGGACCGGAAAATCACTTGTCGCGTCAGCGATCCATGGCGACAGCAGCCGCAAACGGCGTCCCATGATCCATTTCAAAGGTGGTGCGGTCTCGAGCGACCGGATTGAGAGTGAACTGTTCGGCCACATCCGTGGCGCCTTTGCCGGCGCCGTGCGCGACAGCCCTGGTAAGATCGAACTGGCCCATGGTGGCACACTGTTCATCGACGAAGTCTGCGATATCCCGTTCGAACTGCAGGGCCAGTTGCTTGAGACGCTGCAACAACGATCTGTTATGCGGATGGGCGATCACCGCAATCGTGCCGTAGATTTGCGCGTCATCGCTTCCTCCAGCCGCAACCTTGAACGCGAAATCCAGGCAGGCAGGCTGCGGCACGATTTATTGTTGTTTCTGAACGTATTTCCCATCCATTGCCCGCCACTCCGCGACCGGACAGAGGACATTCCCCTGCTTGCTGTGCACCTGCTAAAGCTGGCATGCAAACGGATGGGGCGCAGGACCCCGATCGTGACCGAGCGGATCATTGCCCAGCTCAAGGACTATGGCTGGCCCGGAAATGTGCGCGAACTGGCCAACGTGATCGAACGTGGTGCAATCGTATCGCAAGCTGGCAAACTGATCGTGGATATCCAAAGCGCGGTCGCACCCGCCGTTCGGAACACGTCCACTCTGTTGTCAGAGGCTGATATTGAACAATTGCGGATTGCAAATCTGATCGCCTGCATGACCGAAACGGGCGGGCGTGTCTCTGGTTCCGGTGGTGCTGCGGAACTGCTAGGGCTGCGGCCAACGACGCTTTACTCGAGGCTTCAAAAACTGGGCCTAAGTAACAGAAACTGGTAAACTGCAATGGCAGTCGATGCGGCATGCAGGCGTGAAATTTTTGATATCTTGTAATTGCCAAAGGCTTACCCGCGACAGCGCAAGGCATCTGATATTGGTCTATGTACTCAGCCAAAGCATCGACGGCCCTGAGCGGACCTTTAACGAGATGCTCGATTGCTGCAGTCGCATCCGCATAGCCGCCATTCGCTGCATCTGCGCGATTTTAATCCTGTGTGAGGTCTCAAGAGCGTGACAAAACCGACCTAGGATTCTCGACCTTCGCTGGCGCAGCATCGCTTTGCAAACACGGCGGGCTTCTCGCTGCGTTGCAGCCCATGTCGCGGAAACGGTCATTGCTGGCTGGTTTAGAAAGGATGGCACAAACCGCGCTGTCGTTGCATGGCGTTTGGACACGAAAGACGCGGATTTCCAAACTTTTGCTGCCGCCGCTTTCGTTGATTTCAAAACTGCTGGTTTCTAATTCAATCCTCTGCTCCGACCAGCTTCGATAATGTAGACTTTGAAGCTGTATAGGCAGTACCGAGAGCGTTGAGGTGCCTCGGGCTGCTGCGCCACACCCATATCATGCCCTCACAACTGTGTGTATTAGACCGCAACGGCCTATTCATATGATATTCGATCGGCATAGGACTGTTGCACAAATTCTTGGGCGCAGGTGGTGAGGTATGGTTCTGGTATTGGACGGTTGGCGGATTGACGTGCCTTCGCGGCGAGCAGAGCGCGGCCCCCGGAGTGTGGTTCTCTCGCCCCGGGCCATCAGGCTGGTGCAGGTTTTCGCCGAAGCGCCGGGCGAGACCTTCAGCCGTGATACACTTCTGAACCGGGTCTGGCCCGAAGTCACGGTCAGTGATGAAAGCCTCACGCAGGTGGTTTCGGAGCTCCGGCGCAAGCTCGACAACAGGCAGTTGGTCGCAACGATTCCACGGGGCGGCTATCGGCTGGCCGCGCCGCTGCTGCGCGAGGCCGGTGCGTCCGGCACGACGACACGTGCCGAAGGATTGGTTTCGTCGATCGACGCATATGCGCTTTGTCTGGAGGCGCGAAGCTGTCTTGGGCGCGCCTATGAGGGCGCGTTGCGGGATTTCACCGCCCTGGCCTCACAGGCTGTGGCGCTCGCGCCGGACGATGGCGAAACCCGGGCGCTTTACGCCATGGCGCTGCTCAAGCGTCACATCTACTGGTCCGAGGGCACCGGTCTGATCGACAGCGCCTTGATCGAGGCGAAGGCGGCGATCCGGCGCGCGCCTGACCATGCTGAAGGCTATTTGGCGACCGGTGCGGCGCAGATCGCAGTGGGGCGGAAGGCCGCCGGACAGCGCGAGATCGCCAAGGCATTATCGCTGGCGCGGGGCGACGCACAGTTGCATTTGGAAGCGGCGATCCACGTCATGGCCGCGGGCAACCATCGCAGTGCGGCAGCTCTGGCGGTGCGGGCCGCCGATCTCGACTCCGCCAGCTTCACCGGCGATCTCCTGGCCGCACGCTATCTGGAGCGTCAGGACCCCGCCCGCGCCCGCATCCACGCAGAGCGGGCGCTGCGCAAGATTCGCGCAGAGCTGGAGGTTGACCCTACGGCCCTGCGCGCCCTCTACGGTCTCGGCCCGCTGCTGGCCCAACTTGGCGACGCGCAGGGCGCTGGCGCCATGCTGGACAGCCTGCCGCATCAAAACAGCCCGCTGGAGTATTACCGCGCCCTCGGCTTTGCGCGGCTCGGCGATGTCTCTTCGGCGCTGGAGCGGATCGACTTCCTGCTGTCGCGCGGCTGGCGCGGCTTTTTCAGCATCGACGCCGACGAAGGCTTCCGCCCGGTCCGGCAGAGCGCGCGCTTCCGGCGCCTGCAGCGCGAACTGATGTCCGCCTGAACGGTTTCAGAACTTCTTCACAAGACATTCAGGATCGCCCGGATGGCGCGGTGTAGATCACTCCTATGCCGGGGTTCCCGGCACGTACGGAAACTTTAACGATAGGATTTGACATGCCATTGGCGATCAACAGCACCGCGCCCAATTTCACCGCGCATACCACGGAAGGCATGATCTGGTTTCACAATTGGATCGGCGATGCCTGGTGCGTTCTCTTTTCTCATCCCAAGGATTTTACCCCCGTCTGCACGACCGAAGCAGGCGTCATGGCCCGCATGAAGCCCGAGTTCGACCGCCGCGGTGTCAAGATCATCGGGCTGTCGCTCGACAAGGTCGAAGACCACAGCCGCTGGTCTGATGACATCCGAACGGCCACGGGACATGCGCCCAATTACCCACTGATCGGTGATGTCGATCTGAAGGTGGCAAAGCTTTATGACATGCTGCCTGCGGAGGCAGACGAAACGTTGGCGCGCACGGCGATGGACAACGCGACCGCGCGCACGCTTTTTGTGATCGGCCCGGATAAACAAATCAAGCTGACGCTGTCCTATCCGATGACAACGGGGCGAGATTTCAACGAGATCCTGCGCGCCATCGACAGCCTGCAGCTCACAGCCCGTCAGCAACTGGCGACACCGGCCAACTGGCAGCAGGGCGACAAGGTAGCGATCGCGTCGTCGGTCTCCGACACCGAGGCGCGCACCCGCTTTCCGGGCGGCTGGGAGGCCCCGGTCCCCTATCTGCGGCTCGTCGAGATGCCGGCTTGAACGAAAGGATTGATCAGATGACCACTACTCTCTCACGCCGTTCCATCCTGATGCTCGCTCTGGGTGTCTCGGCAACCTGCATCCCCAGTGTCAGCCTTGCCCTGGCGGACGGATACCCGAACCCGCGATTCCTGAAAGAACCACAAAGCTTGCTGTCGGACATGGCGATGAAGGCCATGGGGGCAGTTGCGTACCGCAGTACTGTGATCGACCTGCGTCCCAAGAGGGACTTCGACGCCGGACATATCCCAGGTGCGCGGCATCTGCCCGCCGACGCTGTCGCCGCCGAATTCGGTGCGGTGGCGGGTGCGCTGCGGCCGGCGCCGGAGATCGAGGCGATGCTGGGCGCGCTCGGGATCGCCCAAGACCAGCGGGTCGTTTTCTACGACGATCGGGGCGGGTTCCATGCTGCGCGGATGTTCTGGTTGCTGGAGTATTTCGGCCACCGCGAGGTCTCGGTTCTGAACGGCGGATGGACAGGTTGGCTGGACGCCGGGGGTACCGTCACGCGCGATCAGGGCGGGGGCAAACACGCTCGCTTCGAGGCCACGCTCACGCCCCGCCGCCACGCCACCGCGCAGGATGTGCTCGCCCACAAGGATCAGCCCGGCGCGGTTCTCATCGACGTGCGTCCGCCCAGGCTCTTCGCCGAAGGACACATTCCCTGGGCGATCAACGTGCCGTGGTCGCAGAACCTCGACGAGGATGGCCGCTTTCTGCCAGCAGACGCGTTGGCTGCGCATTTCGAAGGGTATGGCATTACCGAGGACAGCGACGTCATCATGCATTGCCAGAACGGGCTTGCCTCGTCGCACAGCTATCTCGCGTTGCGCTTGCTCGATGTACCGCGTCTGCGCGTCTATCACCGCTCCTGGGCGGAATGGGGATCGGCAGGCGATCTACCGGTGGCAACGGGCTGAAGCAGAAACACAGCTGCGCGGGCGGGGGATTGCAGCCCTTTGCGCGCGATCGCCGCGCCCCGTATCGGCATCTACGACCGGTCGTTGGCGGAATGGGGGTCGACGGACGATCACCCTGTGGCGACCGGTTCGGACGGCTGACACCTGATGCCCCGCCTGACACCGGCGGGGCCTCCATCCCACAAGGATCTTCTTCATGACACTACTCGGCAATCCCAGGCGTTCAAGGGTCGCCGCAACCTACGACTCCGCCGCCGACCACTTCGACCTGGCCCCGCTCAGTTTCTGGGACCGACACGGGCGCCGGGCCGTTCACCATGCTAGTTTGCGACCGGGCGAGAGCGTTCTAGATGTCGGCTGCGGGACCGGCGCATCGGCTCTGCCCGCTGCCTCGACCGTTGGTCCGACCGGCTCGGTGATCGGGATCGACATTGCGGAGGCAATGCTCACACGCGCCGGCATGAAAGCTAAAGCTCAAAGGTTGTCAAACATGCGCTTCGAGCGGACGGACATGACGTCGCTGAGTTTCCCGTCAGAGACTTTTGACGCTGTCATCTCGGTCTTCTCGGTCTTTTTCGTCGAGGACGTTGAGGCGCAAATCACAGAGCTCTGGCGCGTTCTGCGACCCGGTGGCCGACTGGTCCTGACATTCT
Source organism: Yoonia sp. R2-816 (assembly GCF_046762905.1). Taxonomy (NCBI): domain Bacteria; kingdom Pseudomonadati; phylum Pseudomonadota; class Alphaproteobacteria; order Rhodobacterales; family Paracoccaceae; genus Yoonia; species Yoonia sp. R2-816. The sequence goes on from NZ_JBKQXN010000188.1 coordinate 134,262, forward strand.
GGGGCAAGGACGCTTTCCAGCCTGGCGCCGCGATCTTTACGGAGGAACTCGGCACTCTGCGTCCGGACATCCCCGAGCCATTGCGCGCCTGGGAACGCCTCACGAGCAGGAACGCGATCGAAGATCTGATCGCTTCCGCCACAAATGTCGTGCCGGAAGTTCATCCCGCGCCGGACCAACAGTCTCTTGCGACACCTCGGGACTGGTGGACCATCGTGATGGGATCCGGTTATCGCTGGGAGATCGACCAACTGACGTCGGACGAACGCCAGCGCTTGGAACAGCGCTGCTCAGCCAGGATCCGGGCCGAAGTCATCAAGGCGATCTCGGTGCCCGCGTTCCATGCAGTCGCCGGGAAACCGATCTGACGCAGCGCGTTGCGCCTTAGGCGCGAAGACACCGGAACACCCGGCGATCACGGAAGGGCATTTGAGATGAATGAATTGACGCAAAACAGCGCGCACATGCGCGCTTCAAACGAGGCCAAGAGGCTCTCGCCGGTCGTGGCGCTGCATTGCTCTGGCGCGGACGGATCGCAATGGTCCAGCCTGGGCTCGGTTTTCGAGGGCAAGGCCACCCTAATCGCGCCCGACTTTCTGGGAACGAGAATCCGTGGGCATTTCGACGCATCGAAAGCCCTTCGCCTCAAGCACGAATCCGAAGCGGGATAGCATCTTGTCGCCAGACAGTTCGCTACGAGGAAGCGGCCCATTGCGGACTCTCCACCGGTTGCTCGGATTCCGCATCTGCAGCCCACATTGCCGCCATTCGCTCCGAGCGCGAAATCTGGGGGCGTTCGAATTCACACCACGCGGGCGATGCGAGCATTTACGGCCCTAGAGCGAACGGCAGGAACACGCCAACCTCTCTTCTCTTCGAGGATTTCGGTGCGGCCGCGTTTGACTTCCTCAAAGGGCGTTCCGAGACTTGAAAGCCACGCGGTTGTTTTTGTTAGGAAATGGATGGCTCGGTTCTTCGACATCAAGTGCCCGACAGAGCGGCCTCCATCCGTCGCCAACTTCGAATTCGACCAGCCTTTCTACTGGGGTAATCTCTCTGACCGATTTCAGATGATTGGAATATGCAGCTAGCGCGGCGTCCTGTTCATCCCAACGGTCGCAGAATTGAAGTGTTAGCCACTCATGAAGTTCCGAAAACGCCTTGGCCTCATCTCGGTCATCGGAGAAGCAGAAATTCCCTGTTTGGATGATCTCCCAAACAGTTTGATCAACACTGTCCCACCAATCCTGTGGTTTTGCGCGGAAAGAGAGCAGCACTTTGGCATCAGGATAAAGATCCGCTGTACCATTCCATACGGCGCTGACTGGCCAGTCCAACGCTGCGCAGTAGCCTTGTAGAATATCGGTCAGAAGGTCTGTTTCGCCGTCAAGGACCCTGTTCCAAAGCCCCACATGCTCTGGCCTCCGATACAATTCGTCCATATGGTAGCACGACCCACCGAGGAGGTGTTCAATTGCATATTTCAAGGACATCGTGCCGGTTCGCGGAAGACCCGCACCTATGATTCTGAGCTCCATGGTCAGATTGTATTTTGCGCCGAAGTCGCGGGAAAGCCTGCGTTTCCGACTATCTGGCGCGCTCGTACAAGAGCTGGTTCTCGCCGCATTCTTTTGTGCGAGATGCAGCCCGTGGACTTGGGCTCGGACCAGCCATTGAACGTAAGTCAGCCGTGCCTCTGCACCCACCAATCCGCGGGATTTTGTCGGAACGGGTAAACATGCACCATCCAACCCTGCAGCACAGCGTTAAACTGTCCGCCGGCTGCTTCACAAGCCTCTCGCGTCGCGATTGAGCCCATTGGACCGAAAAGCGGTTGACCATCGGCCCCGCGCTGGCGCCATGCGCTCCTGTTAAACACCGGTCGGGGCAGGCAGATGTTCACATGCACGTGCCACCGCGCCTGGCTGAGCGGCACACGTGCGTTGAGTTCGGCCAGACTTGTGCCGTGGGGCGCCGTGAACATCGCACCGGCAAGTTCCATCCCGCCGTGCTGTGGTGCGTACAGAAGCGAGCCCGGTGTTTCTGGATTGATCCCTCTGCGCTCAGCCCGCGACAGTCGGCGGTTGACATAATGCACCTCCGGCAGCGTAGCGGGTCCGAAACGCCGGTAACCATCACTCTCGGCAGCCCTCACATCGCCATATTGCATGATCGCCCGACGAACGCGCTCTGCCAAGATCCGTGCCCGGTGAACATCCCCGGCTGCGGCGCGTGTCACTGGAGTCAGTTCAATATGCGGGTTGTGTTCATGATGCTCCATCATGGACCCCATCATCTCAACATTGTCCTGAGCGATGACGTCTGTAGACAACATGGATGTGGTAAGGCCAAACAGAACATGGCGACGTGTCATGGACATGATTATCTCCTCACTTTTTCAGTTGATGATACGAGCGAGCGCCGCATTTCCGTCGCTGCAAGGCGTCCGTACCGAACAAAACCGCTATTCCGCTTGCGTGAAGCTTTGGTCGATATAGAATCGATACGGTCATCGGAGGCCTCGCACAGTTGTGCACGACAGCAAATTTACTGACCGTCGAGCACGGCCCAGAGCGGACCTTCAGCTGGCTGCCCGTCGCTGCAGCGCAACTTCCCCAAACCGGCCATTGATCGAGGGCGCAGCATTCTTGCAACTTGGACGATCGGCTAGCGAACTGCACTCCTTCAAGCACCATCCCACCGTCTCAACATCCAGTACCATTGTTCTGGGTCCGCCATGATCCGCCTAGACAGACTGTCGTTGAAAGCACGCGTCATTTCGATGCTGTCGGTGTGGGGGATTGGAGCTTCGAACTCTACGCGGAATGTGTTTCCATCACCAATGCGGGTGCCAAATGCAGGGATCATGGGCAGATCGTATTTCAATGCGAGCTGGGCCGCCGAGAGAGATGTGAGCGCGTCATGCCCGAGAAACGGTATCCGTACACCTTCTGAATACTTTTCATCCAACAAGATTGAAATAATGCCGCCATTCCGTAGATGCCGCACAAGGGCTCTGGTTCCGACGCGGCCGGTCGCCAAAATCGGCTTCCCCCCTGCCTCGATCCCGGCACGAATGCGGCGCTCGTAGTGGCGGTTCTTGTGCGGCCGATACACAGCTCCGCTTTCGAGCCCATGCATTTTGATCACGGCGCGAACAGCTTCCCACTGTCCGAAATGGCCGGAAACAACGATCGCTCCCTTGCCAGCCCTTTGAGCCTCTTTCAGAGCATCAAGGCCAGGACCGGAGGCCCTGAACTTGTGGTGTTGGGTCTGAAATTCAGCATCGTGATAGATCTCGAACAGAGTTCTACCCATATGCCAGCCCATATCTTGGCCGAGCTTGGCGCGGGTGCTGCGCTTCATATCGGGAAAGACCCGTTTGGCTTCGCGGTCAAATCGGCTCCTTGCTGGGGGGAACCAACGCATGATGGCTCTGAATGTCGTTCCCAATCCACCAGAACGAGAGTCAAAGGAGCGCCACCTCACAGCGGTCAGCGCCGACCACAGTGGGAAGTATCTTGCGTGCTGCAGAACTGATTTCAACGATGCGGAGAGCATTGTTCTCTATGACTGGTTCCAGCGGCAATACCAACCGAAAACGATAGAGCGCATCACACCGGTTCGTTTGAGACGCGGCTTGTTTGAACGGGTTCTTACCTTTCCAGTGGCACCACAGCGCAACCCAAACGCCGCTTCGGGAGTCTCTAGCCCTCCCGGCCCAAACCGGATGAGGTGGGTGGCTCCTGCTCCACCGGCATCGAATGTGCCAAAGTGCAGTTATCATCAACTGCTAGGATAGGAGCCACCCAATGACAGTTAAGACAGTCGGCCTAGATTTGGCCAAGGATGTTTTTCAAGTTCAC
>NZ_JBKQXN010000189.1:0-472 GCF_046762905.1 Yoonia sp. R2-816
CAGATCTCCTCTGGCGAAATCTCAATCGACCTCCCGCAAGACAGGGTGGCAGCAGTGGCCGGTCAAGACAGCACTGGCGTGACACGAACCTCGCAAACTGTGGACATTATCCCCTCAGAGCGGCCAATCGATATTGGCCTGACCTATCAGATTGCTTCGGATACTCCCGGACCAGACATCTTGTTGAACGCGGGATATCGCGCACAGGGCGGTGACCCAAATCCCTACATTGGGTTTGCGCTCAGTCACAGCTTTTGAGCCGCAGTAAGCGCAGTCTGATCACAGGGAACAATTCCGCAGCCGCCAAAGCCGCACAAGTCTTCGGACGATCAACGCCCTGTAAGCGGTGCGTGGCTCACACCTGTTTGGCGTAACTCCAGGGCATCAGGCTACTGATGTTGGACTGTTTACGCCCGTTTGCGATGGCGGTCGGGGTTTGGGTGAGCCACGTACGCATCGCTCACGATGAACC
>NZ_JBKQXN010000190.1:0-299 GCF_046762905.1 Yoonia sp. R2-816
GATCACAAGCAACCTGCCATTCGAGGAATGGACCGAAACATTCGGCACCGAACGCCTGACGGGTGCGCTCCTGGACAGGCTAACCCACCACGTCAACATCCTCGAGATGAACGGCGAAAGCTACCGCCTCAACCAAAGTAAATCCCGCTGCGCCAGAAGCTAATCATCATCTGATTGACCTAACGGCCAACGCGCCTTGGAACGTGCTTGCTATTTGAGGGCATCACGCCCCAAGGCGCGCCACCAAGTGGCCGACTTTTGCTCCGCCACAGTGGCAGGGTTTTACGCCGCCGTTGACA
>NZ_JBKQXN010000191.1:0-3688 GCF_046762905.1 Yoonia sp. R2-816
CGTTGTCGACGTGAACCTTGTCAGGGAGACCCGCGACGGGCCACGGCTCCACAATGTCGCGCTCTTTGAGCCAGGCCGTCTTGTCGAAGACTGAGTGTAGCAGGCACAGGCTTGTCGACAGGCGAGACGGGGCGTCCAGGGGGCCTCGGTCGAGATGCTGATCGACGACATCCAGGCCGAGCTGGCCGGTCGACCCTACGAGTTGGAGCATGTGGCTAGCGGTTGGATGTTTCGCACGAAGACCCAGTTCGCCGATGCCATCAAAGCCGCGGCCGATCTTGGCGAGCAGTCCTTGGCCTTCACCGAGATGGAGATGGGCGTGCTCTGCGCCATTGCCTATCACCAGCCCATCGACCGGGCTCGGCTGAAGGACATCTTTGGCAAGGAGGTCAGCCGCGATCTGCTGGCACGGCTGCGGTACAAAGACCTGATCGCATCTGGACCGCGGGCGCCACGGGCTGGTGCGCCGCATACCTTTGTGACAACGGAGACGTTTCTGACGACGTTTGATCTGCAGAGTTTGCGGGACCTGCCGGAGTTGGATCTGGCTGTTGGAAACGTCGACGAGTAGGCTTGGGCACCGCAGGTCTGAGGCTCCTTGCTTTCAATTGGTCGGGCGGATTTGCAGATGCTGATCTCCAAATGCTTTGTGTTCAAATTTTGGATTTTGACAGTTCATTTCGTCAAATCGCATGGTGCTCCAGAGCATGACGTGCACGTTCACTTAAGCTTTAAGCTCAGACTTCATATTGTCGCCCGCGATGAGGCGAGGCAGGTAGGGTCGGCGTTGTATCAAGTTCATAAGGTCCCAGCGCATGTTTTTCGCGAACGTATCGTCTAGACCATCCGGGGTCTCAAATTTGTATCGTTGCATTTACATCTTCTCATCAAACCAGAAGACCGCCGAACGATCATATTCTGGCTTGAGATACAGGTGGACCTCCCAGACTATTGAACTTAGAAATTCCGCGATCTGACTGGATTGATACGTGAAGGCGTGACGATAAAACCAGTCTTGGAACTCAGGTAATGCGAGATAGCATTCCTCCATCGATTTCGCGTGACCGTTGGATTCAAGCGTTGATTGAAGACTTTTGACCACGCCTTCCAATCGCGTGAAATTGTGCTTCCCGATATCCCCTGTCATCTTCAGCGCCTTGATCCGTTGGATCGTCATATCCAACTCAAGATCCATGGAAGGAAACCAAACCTTTTCAATGAATGTATCCCCATCAAGCCAGCTGGCGAATGCGTGCACCGCGTCTGTCAATTGGGGGCTTGCCGCCCCAAGCTGCGGCTCGTCGCAGACAGCTTTCAGGAAGTGAAGGTAAGTTCGTTGAGAACCGCTTGCGTTTGTCGCAGGAGGGGGTAGCCCGAAAGGAAGCAGCCCCCCCTTTTTGGGATTTGGGGTCGACAAGAAATCCCCCAGGAGGATGTTGAATAATCGCGCATGCACGTCAGTCCGGAACATTATGTTGCTCCAGTCAGGCGACCACTCTTCTACCACCATGGCACGATTGAGCATGTCGTCTATGAGATGACATACAGCGTTCAAGATGATCGTTTCCCGTTCGAGCTTGTTCAATCGAGAAGTCCTGTCCGATGCGCGAGCTTGATTGATCGGACGATTTCATCTGCTATGCCAACCTCGCTCGCGATGGACGGCCAATTGGATACGGCGGATTCGACTTGGGAGATAAGCGTACGCGCTTTGGTCGGTTTCACGCCAGCGATCTCCGCGAATTCGAGCAAGTCCATTTGAGTGAAGTTATCGCGCTTTCCGTTTAAGCTCATCTGGTGACGGTTCGTCCAGGCACCAGAGGGATTGAAGGAGTAGGTCACGTCAAAAGCAGGTGACAATACCCAATTGCCGGAACGGTCCATCAGAAAGGCGATATTCTTCACATGGTCATCTTGATTGCGTGCGATGATGTTGAAGACCGTGCGCAGGAATTGCTGCTCAAGTGCCGGGGCTCCCAGACCCAAGGAGCGGATCGTCAGGATCGCTTGCTCATAAGAATAGCCGCTGGGATCGTTGAAATCATAATGTTGTAGCGCGCATAGCGACTGCATATGCAGTTTATCGTTTTCGCCATCATCTCCAGCCGTCCGATCAAACCGCCGCGTCATGAAATGGCTCCTGCCACCTTCGCGATGTAATCTGCACTCTGCCATCTCGATACCTGCCTCTGCGGCCATCCTTGAATAGGCAAACTCGATGAGGCCGAACCCTTGTGGATCAGGTTCTTCTTTGTCCACGTTATTTTCGATACCGTCGAATTTTAGCAGCCAGTGTTCGAAACCGGCCCCGGCATCGATCTGTCCATGTCTGAATTCGCCGGTTTCGCGATTCCATGCCAAGATCGCCTTAGCCCTTGCCCCACCTGCCGATGTCCCAACACGCAGGATATCATTGATCACCTCGAGATCATTCTCGCCGGTCAGCGTCCCCTCTAAGGCTTCTTTCTCGCTCAACACCATGTTGGCAAGCTTCGTTAGGCCGGCGACATCCACCTTTCTGGCTTTGCCAGTGTTACTAGAAATCGCTGGTTTGAATTCCAACGCTCCCATCGCGCGGCTCCCGACATAGCAAAGCCTCTCGACAGGGTTGAAGCTTTCAGGTGTCCGCTCCTGTGTCGCCAGCCAAGTATTGATGAGCCTGTCGCCGAATTTGTCGGGCAGGGCATCCGCCAGCAATCCCGGCAGGCCCTTGAATGTATTTTTTGGAAGGGCTGGGAATGAGTAGGGATCGGGGGAAAGCGGCATGACAAGCGGCGACAGTTCGATGCCAGACTCTGCGAAATCCGGATCATATTGGAAGGTCGCAAATTCATCTTCTGCGCGCCATGATACGGCCGCCACCTGACGGCCCCACAAATTCACCGACGCATCTGTTGTCTCATCCGCCATCTTGTTTCGATCCCCATCGCCATGGTTGTTTGTTCTTCGATCTTACTTGGGAAGAACTCGCGCGCTTGCGTTCGCTTCCCTTCATCCGCACACGCTCGATTGGCCGGATTGCTGGATCTGGAATCAGTAACTCTACATTGCCGTCCAGTTTGAGCGCGCTCAGGATCCGGAAGAACGTGTCCAGCGTCCCACCGTTTCCGGCTTCCAGTCTCCTGAGCGTACGGATTCCGATCCCGGCCTGCTCTGCCAGATCAGCTTGTGTGATGTTACGCGACAGGCGTAATCGCTCGATACGCTGTCCCAAAACCTGTTCATGTTTTGTGGGTGATCGGTTCGACGGCTGTTGTTTAAGGGCCATGTTTGACCTATAAGGTTACAATATTGTTTTAAAGAGGCCGATATTGGCCTCTTGGCGCATTGTCAAGAAAGCTAGTCAACAGGTCATTTATGGCCGCCCAAAGATAAAATCAATACTTAATAGGTCAATAATTGCCGCTTAACCTTAAACAAGGTTTCCTACTGAGACCGATCACGGGACCACGAGGAAGAACTAAATCACGACACTCATGTCACTTGGCACTTAATTGTAAGATTGCGGTAGTTTTTGAAGGACTGGGCAGTTAACTTGAAACCAAGAAGGCCTTCAGTCTCAAGTTAGCTGCATCTGGCAGGGGTCCGGCAGTCCGAACGCCGGGTTGCTCAGATGGTCGATCTCGTCGGCAAGTGGGGCGGTCATGGCAGTTCGGCATCAATTCAACTTCGGAGCATCAATCTCAGT
>NZ_JBKQXN010000192.1:0-302 GCF_046762905.1 Yoonia sp. R2-816
CATCGTTGAAATCAGTTCTGCAGCACGCAAGATACTTCCCACTGTGGTCGGCGCTGACCGCTGTGAGGTGGCGCTCCTTTGACTCTCGTTCTGGTGGATTGGGAACGACATTCAGAGCCATCATGCGTTGGTTCCCCCCAACAAGGAGCCGATTTGACCGCGAAGCCACACGGGTCTTTCCCGATATGAAGCGCAGCACCCGCGCCAAGCTCGGCCAAGATATGGGCTGGCATATGGGTAGAACTCTGTTCGAGATCTATCACGATGCTGAATTTCAGACCCAACACCACAAGTTCAGGGCC
>NZ_JBKQXN010000193.1:0-1192 GCF_046762905.1 Yoonia sp. R2-816
AATGTGTTGCGGCAGAACACCCATCGAAACTATGATCGACGGGAAAGAAATCTGGCGGGAAAAGTTCGTGAACTGAACTTCACCTGACAGACGCCGCCTGAAAAACGGCCAACTGTCAGATCACATCTGAACCACTACAAATATTGCGACCCGCGATCCGTATGATGGATACAGCCTTTGGGCGGCTGCCGGAACGCGATGGCCATATTCAACGCTCGGATCGCCAAGTCGCGCTTCATGCGGTTGCTAACAGCCCAACCAATGACACGGCGTGAGTGCAGGTCCAGGATCACAGCCAGATACAGCCAGCCCTCACGGGTCCAAACGTAGCTGATATCGCCTGCCCATTTTTGATTTGGCTTGTCTGCCGCAAAGTTGCGATCCAACAGGTTCGGCGCAATGTTGAACTTGTGATAGCTGTCCGTGGTCACCTTGTGTTTGCGGGTTCTCACGACTGATATGCCATTCTGACGCATCAGCCTGCCTACGCGGCGGTGGCCAACATTCAGACCGATCTCCTTCAGCTCTTCGGTCATCCGTACCAAGTCTGTGTCTCGGTGCGCGGTGATCCATTTGTTCAGTGTCGACATCCCGACGCCCAGATCATCGGCCACCTGCTTACGTGTTAGCCCACTGGTCAGCGCGATCCGCACCGCATCCTGGCGGAATTCGTCCGTCCGTTTCAGTCTCATAGTCAATCTCCTTTGTTGCAGTAAATGCTATCAAAGGAGCGGCATCAAACCGCGACAGGTCCAAGGCGTATCCGTAATCACCAGAGGGCATGTTTTGTGCAAGTGCCATCTGGACACTTGCGCCAGTCGCGGCAAGGCCTGCATCAATCAGAACGTGGGCCACGAGAACTGCTGGCCATGCGGCCTCGTTCATATCAGGGGCTACCGCGAAGAGCGCGGTCCCGAGGGTGACAAGAGCAAGGGCCCACTGCAGGACACGCCGGGGCCCGAAGCGATCAAGCGCGACGCCAGCAGGAGCCTGAGAAACCAGAGTTGCCGCAAACATAGCTCCGACCAATAAGCCTAAGGAGGTCGCGGGAAGAGCTATGCCCGAAAGTTGGTGACGGCGTGATTAGGCGGCATGGTTAAGTTGTTTGATCCCGTCTTTGAATGCAATCCCTTCGATGATCTCGGGCATGCGGTTTGCGCCGTCGAGCTTCCGCCATTTGGTCTGGGCTGAC
>NZ_JBKQXN010000194.1:0-419 GCF_046762905.1 Yoonia sp. R2-816
AGATACCGGCGGCGACACTGGCGGTGATACCGGTGGCGACACTGGTGGGGATACTGGCGGTGGCATGGACCACGGCGGCGACCATGGCGGAGACACTGGCGGTGATACGGGTGGGGATAATGGCGGCGACACAGGTGGTGAGAGAGGAGGGGGGAGCGGACAGGGCGGGGACCCCGGCGGCGACCATGGTGGAGAGACCGGCGGCGACACTGGCGGTGAGACCGGTGGGGTATCGGGTGGTGTTCGCGGAGGGGCCTCAGGTGCGGTGACCGGCGGTGGCATGGACCAAGGTGGAGATACTGGCGGCGATACCGGCGGTGATACCGGAGGTGAAACTAGAGCGGAACAGCGTGGTGTACGTCCCGTTGGCTACTGGCACGGAGTCGAACACGGAGGACTTCCAGTCGGAGAAACGGGCG
>NZ_JBKQXN010000195.1:0-405 GCF_046762905.1 Yoonia sp. R2-816
CTTTGCTCATTTCGGCTATGTTGCAATGATGAATGGTTTACTACCACCAGAATTTCTGGACGAGCTTCGCGCGCGGCTATCCATTGGGCAGGTCGTCGGGCGCAAAGTCATGTGGGATCAACACAAGTCCAACCAGGGTAAGGGTGATTTATGGGCATCGTGCCCATTTCACCAGGAAAAATCCGCCAGCTTTCACGTCGATGATCGCAAAGGGTATTACTATTGCTTTGGCTGCCACGCGAAGGGAGATGCAATTTCCTTTGTGCGCGAAACCGAGAACGTCGGCTTCATGGAGGCGGTTCGGATCCTCGCGGATGAGGCGGGGATGACCATGCCTGCGCGTGATCCTGAGGCGCAGAAAAAAGTGGACCGTCGTAAGCTGTTGGCGGACGTCATGGAGCAGGC
>NZ_JBKQXN010000196.1:0-6800 GCF_046762905.1 Yoonia sp. R2-816
GTCTTGAGAAGACAGGCAGGGCCGTCAGAGAATGGGTTGCTGCCCGCAATCAGTTCGCTATCCTATACCCAGAACGGTTCAACAAATGAGCCGCCAAACTCGCATGGGCTAAGCCTCATACACAGAGTTTCGGATACTCCCGAAGGCGCGGATCGATGCTTGGGTGCCTGAGTGTTTTTGATCATCAGCGGGGGCGCTATCTAGCGCCCCACTACTCTCGACAAGAACCTAGTCTGACCATGCAGCTACAGGCTGCGCAATGTCTATAAGGAGACTTTTAATGCCTAGCTTTCAAGCGAGAAAGAAGAACTATTCGCGCCGCGTGAACTATGCTCACAAGGCACTGATCAATAACGAGCGTTCGCGTGAGTTTAACAACTGTTTCGAGATGTATGACGGTGAGTATGTGGTGGCCGCGCTTATGCGCAGGGCTAAGAAGGACCCGGTATTTAAAGCAGCTATTTTAAAGGACTTTTCGACAGCCAGTGACGGGGCCTGGGAGCGTGTCCCGTGGCACAAGACGGCGGATAAGCTCAGCAGGCTTTCTGACGCTCAGCTTGCCACCCTTGCGGCCCACAAGACATCTGAGGAAGAGTGGCGATCCGCCCATATATTCCTTCCTCAGCTTGATGCTCGCAAATGCTCTGAAGCTATGCCTTTTGAGATCACACGCCGGGAAGGTCCTGACGAGTTGGTTGAAGAATACTACGCTCGGAGCCTTCGTGAGGCTGTTAAGGCCGTAGAGAGTTGGACAGACCGCACGGTACTAGGTGTTCCTTTCCTCGGGTTGTTTGCCGAAATCGAAGTGCGGTCTCCTGAAGGTGATGTTCACAAAGTATAGGCTCGGCACTGCAGTTAGAAATCGAGGTCGTTGCACCGATTTTTCTGTTCTCACATGGGCTGCTTGCTGATAATCGATGCCTTCTAAAAGGAAGGTTGGAACAAACCATTATGTTGAGAGGAACCCTGAACCTGGACGGCCTGAAGACGGCACTTCAGGTCGAAGCAGCAGATGGATGGCATCAATTTGACCGCAATTCTGCACGTGAAGTCTCTGACGCAGAGCTGAAGGAGGTTCATGAGGCAATTTGCAGCTTCTCTGGACACGTATCTATGCCACCAGTTCCTCGCCTTCTTCGCCTTCTGGTGGACGCTACAGCGGCTTTGCACAATGAGACTTCACGCGCTAGTGGGTGGCGAATACTTGGCATTCGACCTAAGACGGGCCGCAGGCTATTGGGAGCCGAAAGCAACCGAATAACGTGGGCCGTTTGGCATACAGCTACAAGCTTTGGTTTGGGTTACTCGAACCTAGATGACCCTGATGCCTACCACAAAGAAACACCAAACATGATGTGAGATCCGCTAGAGCGCACGGCTGGATTGCTCATCGTCGCCATCGGGGTTCGGCTTCTTCTTCTAGAACCGGCCGAGCCACGAAGACTTCAGTAAGTCCATCCTCACTGCATGATTTGGCGAGGTTTCTCCAAAGCAGCCATTCGAACACGTCCCAGCATCCGGTACTTTGGGCTCTTCCGGTCCGTCGCGGCGATCTCTATCTTTGCCGCATCTCACGGTAGATCAATGGCACGACCCGAGGAACAGCCTCTGCAGCGACTTCTAGCGTCTGATCAATATCTTCCTCCGCAATCCCAAACATTGAGTTGCCGCCGTCATCGAACATATGGACCAGAATCGGCATCATCAGCTTCGAACCTATTGCAGACTGTCCAAAGGTATCCCAGGCCGCGACATCAAGCTTCACCGCCTCCATGAAGCCTTCGCACCAGTCCATCGCAATGGCGTGTCCTTCAGGGGCCTGCCAAAACACCGGCTCCAGCACTGGTGTCGCCGCGGCGAGACCTGCTGCGATCTGATCCATCCGCTGTGTTGTCAGCTCCATGATGCGTTTTGGAACGCGGACGCCTGCCCCAAATGCCGCATCAGCCCAATTCGCGACTGGCTTTGGAGTGCAGACTAACCCAGTCAAGAACCCATCCAGATCAGACAGACCCAAACTATCCGGTGGCCTGTCATTTGAGCGCAGATAGGTATCAAGTTCGGTCAGAATGTCAGTCATCGCGCGGCTCAACTTGATTGATCCTTTACGTCAGCATTTCGGCCCGGAAAACCACGCAGCACACGCACCAGGCTCGCTCGAATCCATTATCAATGACTGGGTGTCAAATCTCGCATTGTTCCGGTGTTTTCCCTGCCGCCATGGCTGCTTTGAACCACTCAGGCTTCCGTCCCTTGCCGGTCCAGGTTTGCGTCCTGTCATCTGGATTGGCGTATTTGGGTATGCTTGCCTTCTTGGGTTTCTTCGCCGTTTTGCGCGCGGTTTTTGTCACAGAAGTGGCACCACCGGTAATATGTGCCAACGTGAAGCCATGGGCTTTGGCAGCTTTCTCAGCTGCAGCCAGCGCCTCTTTTCTTTTTTCTGCTCCATGCTCGTCAGCGTCTTGTCGATATCGGTGCGCAGCTTCTCAAGCTCTTTGCCGGTCATGGATTTCAGGTCGATCTTCATTTGGGGTATTCCTTGCAGTTGCTTGCCGCAATACATCACTTGCGTTTAAGGGGGGAACCGCGTCGATACTCGCTTAAGCAGTGTGTAAACTGGTACGCCGACACCATACAAATAGCAGAAGTGGCCGGAACTTAAAGGCCCCGCCACGCATTGCAATCTCCGGCGTTCGAGCATCGCACCCAGTCAGATCCTGCGCAAACTAGCGTCCTATCCAGCTCGGTCTGAACAAGGGCAAGGCGCATCACGCGCTCAAGAACGCCCTCCGGACGGGCGGCTACCCTCCAAGCAAACCTCTGTGCACAAAGCTAAGATTCATCCCCTACAATCTGCAGCAGGCTTTCCGGCAAGGGCCGCTGCGGCTGCAGCGCTTCCTCGCGTGGTGTTGCTCGGCAGGAGGTGGGCGGTTCCGAAACTGGTATTATAAGGTGGCGGCGTCCGGGAGGAGGTGGATGCCGCCACCTTTTTGAAGACCCAAAACCTCGGGAGGAGGTGAAGCGTTGGGCCGTATCCGGATCTGCCTCAGGGGGAGGAAGCGGCAGATCCGAAATCTGAATTACTTGCCGTAAGCGGCCTCAAGAGCGATGCTTTTGATCATGCTGCGCGACATACCTAAATCGGCCAGATCGCGAGAGGACAACGCCTCAAGCTCCGCCACTGTTGTGCGGTAGGTTTTGCGCTTGGCTGCGTTCTCGGCAAGACGGATACGGAACGCGGCAAAGCGTTCTGTCAGCGACGTGTCTGCGAAGAATGTTTGTGTAAGTGCGTTCATTGTGTTTCTCGAACTCAACATGTGTGTTGGCGGTTTTTGCCGCGCTGTTTTGATTAGAATTTTTAGTTACGCTTTGATTAGAATGTATGGTTATGCTGTACTTGCACAACGATCGTTTTGGCAATGCTGCTATGCAGAAATTGCGTAGACACTACTGACCTAACATCATCAATCTATTGCGATTTTGGGCTCGAGGGGTCCGCTCCGGTAGGGGCAGGATCGTACGTTAGCGCGGAAAGTTCTGTCCGCTAGAGGTCCGTCCTGTGTTGCAGTCGTCAGTCGCAATAAAGCAGGGCAAAATTAGCGGCTTTTGTGTATCACATAGCCAGTACGATGAAATTCTCAGAAGGCCCTCCCTATACGTACACCTGCCGTTCGTTGCGGCGTGAACGAACTGTTAAGATGCGAACTCAGCCGCCATTGCTCCTGCTGGTGCTTGCTGACGCAGCATCTGCTCGCATGTGCAGCGCGGGATTTGCAGCAACGCGGCGGATTTCACCGAACCAGACATTGCCCCGCGCTGATCCGGCTGGATATTAAACCGCCCTTTCGCCGCAAGCGGTTTCAGCAATCGAGATGCGGACAAACCGGGCTTTCTCCGTGAGCAAACAGACGGCTGCATTTGAGTCTATAGCGCCAGATCAAACTTGTGCTGTTCCAGCACAAACAACGATTGGTACTGAAGCACATTTTCATCTTCGGCAAACAGCCTTTGGCTCAATTCCTGAAACTCTTCCATGTCAGTCAGATTCATCATGACAACGGTGTCTGTTTCACCTGAGACTGAATAGATTTGAGAGATCGCCGCCTCGGTTTTCATGTCAGCCAGCCATTGCTTTCGGGCGGTGACACCATGATCGGCCAGCTTGACTGTGACAATCGCCTTGAGAGGTCGGCCCATTCTTTTTGGATCGGTGAGGGCCACCACCCCTGTTATGACACCTTTTTTCTTAAGCTGACGAACCCGCCGAAGGCAGCTTGATGGTGCCAGCCCAACCAAATCCGCAAGATCGTTGTTCGCGATAGATGCGTCATTCTGAAGTTGGCTGAGTATCTTGCGGTCTATACGATCCAAATTGATTTGCACACTTGTTGCGTTTGTATGCAATCTGATTGCAAAACTTCGCAAACTTCAATCACCTATTTCATTCACGGTCGGGCAGGTTGGGTCAAAATCAACAAAGGTCCCAACAATATGGAACAGAAACTCGAGCTAGACTTTAGAAGCGATACCGTCACCAAACCCTGCTTGCGAATGCGCGAGGCCATGGCCAAAGCCGAAGTAGGCGACGATTACTACCGCGATGACCCGACGGTTCAGGAACTGGAGTGTTTTGCGGCTGACCTCTTTGGAAAAGAAGCGGCTCTACTTACGCCATCCGGCACACAATCCAACCTGATAGCCGTCATGTCTCACTGCCAGCGTGGTGAGGCCTATATCGTGGGGCACCGTTCTCATTCCTATCTGCGTGAGTTGGGAGGAGCAGCCATGGTTGCCGGTGTCCAGCCGCAAGCCGTCCAGAACCAAGACGATGGAACATTGAGGCTGGAAGACATCGAAGCTTCCCTTTTCCCGGCCTCTATCCTGTTTGCGCCTGTTCGGCTCATTGCGGTCGAGAACACCATCGACGGCAAGGTACTAGCGCCGGACTATTTGCTCCGTGTTTCGGAACTTGCGGCAGAGCATGATCTGAAAATCCATATGGACGGCGCACGCGTTTTCAACGCAGCCACCGCGCTAGGCTGCCCAGTGTCAAAAATTGCCAGCTACTGCGACACACTCAGTTTTTGCCTCTCCAAAGGGCTTGGCGCACCAATTGGCTCAGTCCTTGTGGGGTCAGCGGAGGTGATCGAAACAGCGCGCAGGCATCGGCAGATGCTGGGCGGCGGAATGCGGCAAGCCGGGATCATTGCCGCTGCGGGCCTCTATGCGATGCAGAACAATGTCTCACGATTAAAGGCCGATCATACACGAGCAACAGAGCTTGCCGCCGCCCTGTCACATGTTCCAGGCCTCACAGTTGAAACGCCTCAAACCAACATGGTGTTCTGCGATGTGGAAGCGTCTATTCAGAGCGAGTTTTCAAGGTTTCTAAAAGAAACCGGGATTCGTATCTCCGGCAACCTAAAACGGCAACGTTGGGTCACGCATCTCGGAATTGATGATGCGGCTTTGGCCTCCACTGTGAAACGCCTCGCCCAAATGCAGGAGGCCAGTTATGCAAGCTGAATCACTGGATCAGGTCAAAGTTAGCGCGTGTCGGCTAGAGCCGGTCTGGGTAATCCATGTGGAGCTTGGGCCGGAAGTTGGTGACGGCGTGATTAGGCGGCATGGTTAAGTTGTTTGATCCCGTCTTTGAATGCAATCCCTTCGATGATCTCGGGCATGCGGTTTGCGCCGTCGAGCTTCCGCCATTTGGTCTGGGCTGACACCATCAACTTGAACGCCATAGCGAGGCCGGTTTTGCGGCTGAGACAGCCTTTGGTTTTGCCAGTGCGGTGTCGGACAGTGGCAAAGGTGCTCTCGATGGGGTTGGTGGTGCGGATGTGCTTCCAGTGTTCGGCAGGGAAGTCATAGAAGGCCAGCAACACGTCGCGGTCTTTGGTCAGTTTCCCGACAGCCTTGTCGTATTTCACGCCGTAGGTTGTGATGAAGAAGTCAAAAGCGGCCTCGGCATTCACGCGCGTCTCAGCCTGCCAGATATCGTGCAGGTGGCCCTTGGCTTTGGCCTGAACCGACTTCGGCATCGCGTTCAGTACATTGCCGGTTTTGTGGAACCAGCAGCGCTGTTCTTTTGTGGCCCCAAAGACCTCGCGCAGCGCATGCCAGAAGCCCAAGGCTCCGTCTCCAATGGCAAGATCAGGCGCATGGGTAAGCCCGCGCCGCTGGAGATCGAGAAGCAGCTCACGCCAACTTTGGGTACTTTCGCGATAGCCATCGGCGATGCCAATGATTTCCTTCCGGCCCCACTCGTCTGCGCCGATCAACACCAGAACACATTGTTTTTCCTCATCCATGCGTGGTCGGAAATAGACCCCATCCGCCCAGATGTAGACAAACCTCCGCGTGCTGAGATCGCGACGTTGCCAGCGGTCATACTCATCCCACCAGTCGGCCTTGAGCCGGGATATCGTCGTCGAAGACAGACCCGCCGCGTTGGGCCCCAGCAAAGCGGCCAGCGCTTCGTGGAAATCGCCCGTGGAAATGCCCTTGAGGTACAACCAGGGCAACAGCTCTTCGATGGACTTGGCCTTGCGCAGATAGGGCGGCAGAATGGATGACGCGAAGCGGATTTTCTCTACGTCGCTACTCCGGTCTCGCACGCGCGGCACCTTCACCGGCACCGCGCCGATCCCCGTCATAACCTCGCGCTCCGGCAGGTGACCATGGCGTACTAATCGTGTGCGGCCATCATCGGTTCGCTCGTCCGAATGCGCCTCCAGCAACGCTGTAAGTTCAGCTTCAACAGCTTGTTGGATTAAGTCACGCGCTCCAGATCGTAG
>NZ_JBKQXN010000197.1:0-5190 GCF_046762905.1 Yoonia sp. R2-816
CATGGCAGCCAACGCATCCGCGCCAGACACGACCGCCGCGGCTGCCGATCCGATACTCGACCAACGCGGCGGTAACACGCAATCCCCATAGACGCGAAAGCCGCCCGTGCTTTCCTCCTTGTCAGATTTATCGCCGCTGCAACTCGCGCTGACAGCAGCCACAAACCTTAGACATAGTTGCCTTTTGACATCTTTCTAAAAATGGCTGCTTCACGTGATAAAGGAGCCAGACGAGTATCTGTCAAAGCGAAAATTGAGCAAATCGTTAGCCTCTCTCAGGCGATCTCGCTTGTAGGCTCAGCAGCGTCAAAAATCACAGCTTCACGGTTTTTGACATCACCAAAGAAGGGCATCTTGAGTTGTTCGGTCCAAGACCGCACGGCCAGCCGGCTTTCCGGTCGATGCTTTTCAGGAATTCTTGACCAGGTTTCATCATCGATCTCAACTTCTCCAGAGACCCTCCGAAAGAATACACCATGCCGATCTTCTTCTGGATACGCCGTCTCAAAGACAATTCCCGCATCCGCGAGCATCTGGACTTGCTCTAATCGGCTTTTGCGGTGCATTTTCTTCGCCGAATGAAATGCGCGGCATGCGGAACTAACCGCGTTTTTCCGAGCATCTAAAGCGCGCCAAAGAAACGTGTTCGCTGCTTCGGTTTGAGACGGCACTTGCCAAACACGGCAATCGAACGCAGGTAGTTTCTCGCCACCCAATTCCGAATAGAATTTTACACCTGCCATGGACGCAAGAACGCTCGTCATCTTTTGAACCTTGCCATCAAAGAAAACCGAACCGCCATCTGTGTTCTGCCAGACCAAGCTGATTTCGTCAGATTGGACGTAGCCAATTTTGGCGTGCGTTTCTCCGACTAACCATGCGCAGGTAGCCCGCATTGCGTTAGAGATTCGAGCGTCAAAGGGCTTCTCGCAGCGTCGTGTGAACATGCTGAAGGAGCGGCCATCAATTCTCGCACAAATTGGCAAAGACGGTTCAAGCCGATTGCTGGTGGCAACGGCTTCATAGGCCTTCATACGATCGCCAAATTCGTCAGGAATCTTCGCCAAAAGAACCTCTCTTTCACTTAGAATTCAATACTTACTCAATAAACGCAGCCGGAAAGCGCTTACTCTTTTTGAGTGCACCAACCCGCTAGACCAAAAGTATCTAAACCAAGGGTCAGTCTCGCTTATAGTTCCTCGATTTCCACTGCCAAGCCCTCTACGATCAAACACTGTCCAAAAGCCGCCATCCGTACACTTTGCAGCATCGGAGATTTTGGGCTCGTCGCGACCATTCTCTGCGCGTTTTACGAAAGGCTGCTTTTCGATAGTTCAGCGAGAAAACCATGACTTCTAGAGTCTCAGAAATTCAAAACCCTAAGTAGCTGATCTTTCTGAAGCGGCTGTCTCACCAATTAGGAGATCCGACACACATTCTAAACTGGGTTGCGACAAATTCCCTATCTTGCTGATAAGCAAGGAGAACGGACATGGCCCACATAGAGCTGGATTTGCGCCTCGATCTCTTGAGCTATCAGCCATTATGCCTCGGCGATAATCAGACTCGCAGGGCCGGCCAGCGGTACGTGCGCTGTCCTTCGCCACTGTGCTGCTGTCAGCCAAGTGTTGATCTCATCAACGCTGTAGACGTCGCCCTCACCCGTTGTGATTTGAAACTCGGCCGCCATGAGCGCCGCAAATGGTGGCTGTGTATGTGTGGAATCCGTCCAGAAATCGATCAGCAGTAGTTTCGCGCCCTCAGCAACGCTCTGACGAATGCGGCTCAGGAGCGTCAGGTTCCTTTCAGGCGAAAACATATGAACGATGTTGGCGACGATGACGGCGTCATGCCCTCCCGGTAGGTCGTCCTCAAAGAGATCACCCTCAACAACGGAGATCCGGTCACTGAAAGGAGTTTGTGCCAGATGCTGGCGCGCGGCCTGCGCCGTCTGCGGCATCTCAACCAGCGTACCCGATATGTCCGGGTGTTCTGCAAGGGCCGCTTTCAAGAAGAAACCCATGCCTCCGGCCACATCCAGAACCTTCCTGTGCGCACTGAAATCGTAGTTCTGCGCCAGGGCCTGCGCGGATGGCGCTGTCAAGGCGGACACTCCCATGTCGAAGGTGTGCCGCTGCTCCAGGCTGAATTCCGGAAACCCGAAGGTCCGCCTGTTTTTGCGAATAGATGCCTCCAGCGTTGCCCATTGCGGATAGACAACACTATCCCAAAGCTTCAGGACCGGCCGCAAATCCTTGCCCGGTTGACCGCTCAAAAACGCTGCTGTGAGCGGTGTGTTGTGGTACCAGTCGACATCCATTTCGAGAAAGCCGATCGCAACGAGGGCATCTGCGACAATCCGGAGGGTGCGGTGCGGCACATCGAGCTGTTTCGCAAGTGCGTCCAGCGTCAGATAGTCGCTGGCAATAGCTTCAAACAGTCCGATCTTGCTGGCGACACAGACACATTTGGTTGCCATATGATTGTGAAGTAGTTGCAGGATCGGTTGAGGTGACAGCTCTTGGTCCACGGTTTGGCTCCTTGTTACGGACTTTGATCCCTAACTAGGAAACCAATGAAGATCATGCAAACGACCTTTGAGACATCAGCTGAAATCGGAATGGGAACCGACTAATCGTAGCCTCAAATCTCAAACACGCCATGCTCCTGGAAGCCCTGCGCAGAGGTTGCACCGAGCTCTTCCAGTCGGGCGATACGCTCTCTGCTTCGGTTGCGTGATATCCAGTTCCATGCAGCCAGCCGTCCTCGGTAAAGGGCATTGATTGGTGCACCGATCGTTCGCGCATTACGAAATGAGCGAACCTCGCTCAGACGGGCGCGGCGCCTGATCCTGAGCAGGAACGGCCCGGTGACGGCAATATGTGTATACCCTTGGAGCTTGAGAAGGCTGCGGGCTTCAATGATCTCTCGCCGTATTCTTTGAGTACTGCCTCGGGCGCGGGTCCAAAAGAGTTTTTCAACACCGATGTGAACGGCCGCGACGCGGGTCATGATAGGCCAACTGGGATCGATGGCACGCACCGCATCGGTCACATCCATCGCACCAAGTGCTCTGGAAACGCGGCGCGCAGGGCGCAATCCACCCCAAAGGGCCACGGTCTGTCGAATGGTCAGTTGACGCATATGGTTTTACCCCGGCGAGGGGCAGAGATACCCGCCGCATTGGCGCGAGTTTACACGCGGTCGCGAGGGATGCACAACATGGGCGATCAAGTTTCAGGTACGCCGCTCTCGTCTTCTTGAAAGATTGGCCAACTCGAAAAAGCCAGGAAACCTAAGGGCATCAGCAGAAATACGAAAATTATCGCATTCAAAGCGCCGCTCGAATTTACATATAGAGAAACTGGCAGCATTGTTGATACCGGTAAGACAAAAACGGAAATAATCAACCATGCCAATGGAATGGCGCATGGCACCCATGCTATGGACCGTGATAAACCCTCGTACCCTGCTTCATAAAAGACCCGACTATAAAGCCATGTCGCGACAAGAGGTAAAGCGAGTGCTTTGAAGAATGCAATCGCGTAAAGCAGCATCAGCATTCGAGGCTCCGTGAACTTTTTTTGTGCAGACATCGCGCTTCTAGAGCAGTCTCCAGATGAAAGCTACATCCGCTTTTATCGGCCTCGATGGTGTTAGATGATTTGAGCCTAAAATTGCGATGAATGCAGGCCGCTACAACTATTGTACCAAGATCAGGCCAGAGTTTTCAAACGCCTCCAGTTTTGCTAACCTGACGTAGACCGCTTGGAGCCTTTAGCTAAATCAATCTGCACCAAAAGCGCATCAAATGCCGCACGCTCGTCTTTTCTGATTTGTGTCCCAACATCGGATGTATCGTACTCTTCACTGTCATCGCTCAACAGGCTGTCAGCTTTATTCATGGCCGCATTCGACTGTGCCAGCCGCTTCGTCAACCCTTCATCGACCACATCTGAACCCATTTCCTCAATGGCGTCTTGCATCTCATGGGCATGGCTGCGTCGCGCGGTAAGCTTCGCAAATTCTTCGGTCAGACACATCCGCGCAAGGTCCCCGTTGTCGGGTCGCCTTACGGCTGGCGTTATCGCGACATGTGCTTGCGCGAATAGCTTTTTCAGGGGTCCGTCGCCAATGTCCGTGATCAGCGCTGACTCGATATCCGCCTGCGGGTCCAGTTTGACCATGGCCTCGCGCAACAGGCTGGTATCGGACCCGGAACAGATCATACGATCCAGCGCGCCTTGAAACTCTTTCAATACTCGTGGATTGCGGATCAAAACGGCCAGGATTACAGCTTCGTGCAGGTGATCTTCGGACAACGGGCCGCCTGCCAGCAAGGACGCCTTCGTGCTGGATTGCGCAGGCAGCTTCGGCCCATTTGGCGTCCATTTTCCTTGGGGCTTGCCACTTTCAAACGGCGCGCGCTTGGTGCCAAACAAGTCCGATCGCATATCCTTGATCGCGTGGCCGTAATGGCTGCGGATCAACCGGTCTTTGATCAACATGATCTTTTCCCGCAGGGATTTATCCAGCGCCGCCTTGCGTTCGGGGCTGTCGAAATTCTTGCCTTCAACTTCGCGTTGCCAAAAAAGCTGCAGCATCGGCAACGCTTCACTGACACGGTCACTCATGGCCCCTGCCCCAGCGGATTTCAGCAAATCATCAGGATCCTGGCCATCGGGCATCATTGCGAAGCGTATCGATTGTCCGGCCTCAAGCAGCGGCAACGCCAGATCAATCACCCGCGCAGCCGCCCGTTGCCCGGCCGCATCACCGTCCAGCATGATCACCGGTTCGGACGCCACTCGCCACATCATCTGTAACTGGGTTTCTGTCACGGCCGTGCCAAGTGGTGCCACGGCTGCTCCAAATCCCGCCTCGCTTAATGCAATCACATCCATGTACCCTTCGGCCACCAACAGCGGTTGCCCCTTACCGGCAGCCTCGCGGGCGGGGCCATAGTTGAACAGGCTGCTGCCTTTGTCGAACAACTCGGTTTTCGGGGAATTCAGATATTTGGCGTTATCTGCCGGGTCCATTGCACGCCCCCCGAACGCAATCGCACGTCCGCGTATGTCCCGGATCGGGAACATGATGCGGTGGCGAAACGTGTCATAGGGTTTCTTGCCTTGGTTTGAAGGTTTGCCCAAACCCGCGCCAAGGATCAAATCCTCCGCCACGCCTTTC
>NZ_JBKQXN010000198.1:0-2015 GCF_046762905.1 Yoonia sp. R2-816
GCTAATCATCATCTGATTGGCCTAACGGCCAACGCGCCTTGGAACGTGCTTGCTATTTGAGGGCATCACGCCCCAAGGCGCGCCACCAAGTGGCCGACTTTTGCTCCGCCACAGTGGCAGGGTTTTACGCCGCCGTTGACATTTAGCCTGCGCCGATCGGGCCATAGCTGATGGCTATTAAAATATAGAATTTTGGCATTTCCCAATACAATCACCGGGCTCCATTATTGGACAGGGAACCAATGGCGCGCCCACATCTGCAATGCATTCAATCTGTTACGTGCGAGCCGCGTGGTTACATTTCAGCAGCTAAAGAAGAACAATCATCATGCACCTGTTTAAGAGGATAGCCCTGACCACGACGGTCCTTGTCGCCCTGGCCACCTCTGTCTCTGCAAATATCTACGCAGGCCAACTCACCTCCTACTCAGATCAGCAGGTCTTGAGCTACCTCGTTCGCGAACATGCGCGAGATCCATCGACCTTCGCGGATGCACGCGAATACATCCTCCTGAACCGCCCAGAGATTCTGGAGGACTACCTCATTCAAACCTTAGACCAGGCGCCAGACACCCGTCGCTTTTCCCTTTCGGAGCCAAGCGCCGGGGAGACCTTCAGAATTGGTTCGATGATCGCCCTCGGGATCGGTGGAATGGCAACTGCACTTTCGCTTGCAGACAATGGCGGTGGTGGAAGCCCAAGTTCCAGCCCATCACCTTCTCCAGTCCCCGGCCCCAACCCCGGGCCCGGCACTCCAAATCCAGGCCCTGGTCCCAACCCGGGTCCCGGTCCCAACCCTGGCCCTAGTCCAAATCCCGGCCCTGGTCCAAACCCTGGCCCTGGTCCCAATCCCGGCCCTGGTCCAAACCCGGGTCCCGGTCCCAACCCAGGCCCCAGGCCTAACGATCCCGCCTACTACCGCACCCCGGAATTCGAGGAAAACCGTGGCCTGTCTCTGATTGGCGCCGATGAACGCTATGCAAAAGGCGCAACAGGACAAGGCGTAAAGATTGCCATCCTGGACACGGGTATCGATCTCGATAGTCCAGAATTCGCCAACCTTCCAGGCGTTGCCAATAAAATCGACTTTGACCACAGCCACTCCTATGTCGGAGAAGACCCCGACGATATTTCTGAACCTGACGGTCATGGCATTAGCGGTCATGGCACGCATGTTGCCGGTATCGCGGCAGGCAGGAGAGACGGTCAAGGCCTGCATGGCGTTGCCTTTGACTCGGAGCTTGTCATCTTCAAAGGAATTCATCCGACGACGACGACTAGAATTATGTGGCCTGATGCCATACGCCGCGCAATCGCGGCCGATGCGCACGTCATGAACAACAGCTGGGGTCAGAACAAAATTGTCGATGATTTCATCGTCGAAAGGACAATCACTGATTTTACAACTGGAACTTCGGACGAAAATCGCGACAATCTCGAGGATTTTCTTGGCACCAACACCACCGACGCCCTGGATGACGCGATAGAGTTAGAGAATGACTTGATGATCATTTTTGGTGCAGGCAACAGTGGCCTGCCCGAGGTCGGAGTCTATGCAGGCATTCCAGTTGTCCTGCCCGAATATAAGGACCACTTCATCGCCGTTGTCGCGGTGGATGAAGACAAAAACATAGCGGACTTCTCCAACCGCTGTGGCCTCGCACAGGATTTTTGCCTCGCTGCGCCAGGTGTTGATGTCCTGAGAATCCCCAACGGCACCGTCATCGATCATTTGGAGGGAACATCCTATGCCGCCCCCTATGTCACTGGAGCCTATGCCGTATTGAAGAGCCAGTGGCCAGACCTGACAGCCCCCGTAATCGCTCAGATTTTGTTCAACTCAGCTGAAGATCTCGGTGAGCCGGGTGTTGACCCGATCTACGGGCATGGCCTTCTAAATCTGGAACGCGCCATGCGCCCTATCGGTGAACTTGTTGTCTACCAGGGAAGCACCACCGAGAGTGACGCCATGCCTCTCGCCGAAACGGGTATCGTCGCCAGTGGCGCCCTGGCAC
>NZ_JBKQXN010000199.1:0-1622 GCF_046762905.1 Yoonia sp. R2-816
AATGTGTTGCGGCAGAACACCCATCGAAACTATGATCGACGGGAAAGAAATCTGGCGGGAAAAGTTCGTGAACTGAACTTCACCTGACAGACGCCGCCTGAAAAACGGCCAACTGTCAGATCACATCTGAACCACTACAAAGTATCCCATCAGCGCTGAACGCGTTGCTGACGGGAGGGGCTTCAAGTTCTCAGTGGACAATGTCATCCTGTATCTACAACGTTCAGATCGTTGAAATGTACACACTTTGTTCTCTCAAAAGCTCAAATATGCAGCTTCGGGCCAGCTAGGCCAACACGGCGTGGTCGATTGACAAAAACAGGTAACGCTTTGGCCCGGACAATGCTTGTTGAAGCTGGCTGGCCATATCGCCACCCGCCCAAGGAGGGACATCCGTACCTAAAACGATCCGCTCACTTGCGACAGCATATCAAGGACATCGGCTGGAAAGCTCAGACCCGGTTATGCAAACGATATCGCGACCTCAGTCGAGCGGGCAAACCGCAACCTCGTGTTCTGTCTGCCATCGCTCGGGAATTGGCCGGGTTCGTTTGGGATATCGCCCGGCAGACGCCGCTGAAACCCTGACCGAGACCCATCCAAACTGCCTGTGCAGTACGCTGGAGATGGGAGCCATTGATAGGGAAATCCTCGGAGTGCGTCGGAGCAAACACTCGATCTTAGAGAGAAGCAATCCCACGTCGTATTTGGGAAGGCGGTACCCAATCCGCGGATGAGAGCATAACAACACTCGGTTCGGCTCACCGTCTCCAGCGCCTATACAGGTTACAAACTTTGACCATCCTGCGCCAGCGGGATAGTCTCATCGTGTCGGGAAAACCAAAAACGCTCATGAGAGCGCAGGGTTTCGCCCCTATCCGCAACTGCCCCCTCATTGCTGATGGTTGATTGATTCAGGGCGGCGATTTCTCTCCAACGTGCCGCGTTACCCAGGCGTGCCGCAGCAATGCGCGACAACGTATCCCCCGCGACAATGGTATATGTGCAGCTCGCGGTAGCCGGTGTGTTGGCGCCACCTGTCGCGTCAAGCGGAGCGCGCGTGCGATTCAGGGCTTCATGAAAATCGGTCTCTGGCGCTGCCGTTGAACGCAACGCGGCTGTGCGGTCAGCAGCGAACAATACCTTCCAGTCCGGGCATCGAATCAACTCACCGGAGAAGGCCAAGCTGGGGATTATCAGGCCAATTAGCAGCAAAGCACGCAAGGGAACCTCCGTTCTCCTATATACTTAGTATATAACGGCGTTGCATACAACGCAAAAATGCGTCCCGGGTGATGATCTGATTGACAGGCAGATGGAACAACGAACCCTGCGTAAAATGCGGATTTCATTGACAAAATTGGCGGTTTGCTATCGCGCATTGGTGGACCAGCCAATCCATCTTTCCTCCAAGACTAGGGCCCGGTCATCGCATAGTGAAATACTTCTATCCTATATTTTAATAGGCATCGACTATGACCGCCCTGCCGATTTACATCCGGGGGTCACTGGTCTGAGATTGTGGACTGCAAAACTGCGCGGATCTGAGTTAGTCCCGCGTTGTTTCAGAATCGTCCTGCTCTTCTTCTTGCAACAATTCGTAGGGGTGAACCGCTAAGGGA
>NZ_JBKQXN010000200.1:0-2288 GCF_046762905.1 Yoonia sp. R2-816
TGTTACACTTGGGTCGATTTGCGCGCTATTGGTGAATTCATTGACCAGGAACTCACTGATGCCAACAAAATCATGACCTGCGGCAGGTGGGGTGTTCATAACGGTCATTACGTTCTCCAATTCAAGCTGGTGAGCAATTGAGCTGATCTCGTTTGCATGCTGTACGTGCCGATGATGAGCGGAAACCTGGCTCTCTCTTCCTGGCCGACGTTCCATTCAATTCGTCTCGCGTCCAGCATAAGAACCAGATCACCGTATTGGGAAATACTGGAATCCTATAATTGAATAGATATCGGCTATGGTGAGGCCTGCGCCTGTTAGGCTACCATTTCGTCAACACGGCCTAAGCAAGCAGTGGTTCAGTCGCCGCAAAGCTCATTCGGTCCCGTTCGCCCGCCATTTGTCATCGGAATTTGAGTGTCCGCAATCTGCGCTTTGCGACGTGCTGCGCCAGCGAATGCCTGTATGGCGATGAAGGTCCCCTAGCTCAAAACCAGACCTTGGGTTTCGTGCGCTCGTGAAGTAGCCTGACGCTGACATAAAGGAGCCGTGACCGACGCTTCCTTAGCGGGAGAAGCAGCCATACGGTGACACTGCAGTATCTGTCACTCCGGGCTTATTTTGTTGAACAACTCCTCAACCCGAAATTCACCTCAAAAACTTGGAGCATTGTTCTCGGAAGCAGCCAACTGGGAAACCTCGTTTGTGATATCGTGATTTTGCAGAAAGATGTTCCGCAAAATCGATCGCGGTCGCTCAGATACTGCGTTTTTCAACATGGCGTAATCCAGATCAGCGCTCCACCCGCGCCTGCTATTCTGGATACCCATGTCATAGAAAAGGAGACTGACCGATGGAATATTTTGCTGGTTTGGATGTTTCAATGGAAGAGACGCATATTTGTATCCTTGATCGTGAGGGCGCGCTGATACGGGAGGGGAAAGCGCCCTCGACACCTAAGACAATCGCCCGGTTCCTCGCTGCTGGCCCCGCATGTACCAAGGTTGTTTTTGAGACTGGACGGATGGCTCCAATGCTCCACCACGGCCTGACGGAGCTTGGTGTCCCGGTTGTTTGCATCGAGAGCAGGCAAGCCTATCAGGCTCTGAAGTCTCTCGCAGGGCGCAAAACCGATCGAAACGATGCGCGTGGCCTGGCACATCTGGCACGGACAGGGTTCTATAAGCCGACCCACGTTAAATCTCTGTCTGCTCATGCGATCCGCTCGCTGATCGCCGCCCGCAAGAAGCTGGTCGGGCAACGCGTGACCATCGACAATCAAATCCGGGGGTTGATCGTCGTGTTCGGTGTGCGACTGCCACGCGCTCTGTCGCCCGCATTTAAGGACACTGCTTTGAAAGTCAGCGATGGTGTTCCTGGCCTGTTTGCAGCGCGCGAGGCAATATTGGCGGCAGTGACAGCCATCGACAGCGATATAAAAGCAATGACTCGTAAATCAGAGGTCTGCACCCGCCTGATGACAGTGCCGGGTGTCCGTCCTATTACCGCATTGGCCTTTGCAGCGGCAATTGATGATCCGGCGCGCTTTAAGCGTTCGCGAGATGTCGGCCCCTATCTCGGGTTGGTTCCGAAACGCCACCAGTCCGGCGAGGTTGACTACACCGGGAGTATCTCGAAATGTGGGGACGTGCGTGTCCGAACGCTGCTCTATGAAGCCGCCAATGTGATGCTCACGCGATATGCGGCACCGCTGAAACTCAAGTCATGGGCGCGCGCAATCGGGCAGCGCTCAACAATGAGAAAGGTGCGGGTGGCGCTGGCAAGGCGGCTTGCAATCATCTTGCATGCCATGATGCGAGACCAAACCGACTTCCGGGCAACGTGATCAAAACCTAAAGAACAGAGGATTCCTACATTGCAGTTCCCATACCGGTAGACGCCCGAGGGAGGGCGTGGAACATGGCGTCGATTTTGTAGCGACAGAGCGGACGACCGATCTGATCGCGGTTTCAACCTCGCCAATCCACACCCAGCCAACCCCATCATGAGCCCGTGAGCTCGAAGAGAACCAAGGCAACCTCAGACGTTAAACAGCCCGCAAAGTGAAAATGAATATTGACAGATTAGAGAACACAATCAGCTCACAGTCAGCTTTCGCCGCATGATGGTCGAATGGCGGATCTGATCTTAGACCAGATGAGCGTTTTGCGGCAGCGCCAGTTGTCATGTTTTTCTCGGCGAACATGGATTTGTTCGACAGAGGAAATGAGCATGAACAAGACACTTTATGTGGGTCTGGACGTCCACAAGGATTCGATTGCTGTTGC
>NZ_JBKQXN010000201.1:0-704 GCF_046762905.1 Yoonia sp. R2-816
TCTTTGCCCCCCGATGAATGCTGCTTGGGCACCAGTCCGAGCCATGCGGCAAAGTCTCGTCCACATCTAAAGATATCCATGGACGGTGCGAAGGCCTCTACCGCCATGGCAGTGAGTGGGCCAACGCCGGGTATCGTTTGAAGCCGCCGGGATATCTCTGACTGCTGAGATGGCTTTCTCAGCTTGGTCGTCTTCGTGTCAATCCGGATCGTAAGATCGTCAATGGCAGTGAGCAGCTCCTCACACTCCTCCCGAACCAAAGCAAGCAAGCCGTTGTCGGCCTGTTGCAGGAACGCTGCGATCTTCTTCATCTGATGGACGCCGGTCGGAAAGACCTGGCCCTGTTCATAAAGAACCGATCGCAGCGCATTGATCTGTTCAGTGCGCTGGCGCACCAGACGGTCGCGTGAACGGAACACAACACCTCGTGCGATTTGCGCGTTGCTTTTGGGTTCCACAAACCGCATCTCCGGGCGCTGCGCCGCAATCACAATCGCCTCAGCATCAGCCGCATCATTCTTCTGCCGTTTGACGAATGGCTTCACGTATTGTGGAGCAATCAGCTTTGCCTCATGTCCAAGTTCCTGAATCTCCCGCGTCCAGAAATGAGCACCGCCGCAAGCTTCAAAAACAACGATACTTGCGGGTTGGGATTCCATGAACTTTCGAAACCGAGGTCGGGAGAGCTTCTTTCGAAATTTGAC
>NZ_JBKQXN010000202.1:0-9057 GCF_046762905.1 Yoonia sp. R2-816
GAGCGTCACGGGTCAACCCTGCGATCAGTGTTTGCGTTCCCCAGCTGCCAAAAGGGGCGTCCATAGTCAGCCGTTCTCCTTGAGGAGCCCAGCCACGCAGTCGGGTGAGGTTGGTCTTAACGGCTGTTTCGTCAATGAACACAACGCGATCTGGTGCCTTTCCGATGTCATCGACGCAGCCTTCGGCGCGGGAGGTCGCGGCCGTCTTCGTGAAGATCCCAGCTGTTCCCGGGAAGTCCTCTCTCTGCACGAGGCCATTGATTGCGTTCTCCACATGCTGAACCCGCATCGAGATGTGCCACCAATCAGGATGCAATGTTTTGACACATCGTATCGTGTGCGCTCTGACAAATCGCCATTGCGAACCGCCACTCGTGCTTTGAGCAGGTAGTGCGCTCTGGCTCGAGACCACATCCATCGGAAGAAACCCGGCGTCAAAAGGCATTTTCTGTCTTTCGGCCCACTCTTCGACTCTGTCGCATGATCAACGAACCCGCCCTGGCTTCAAAGTAGCCGCAGCCAATGAATCAACAGTTCCAACGGGGCACAAAAGAATAGAGTATTTCTATCAAACCATTGTTTTTTGGTATTTTATTTCGGCAGCCATCCCTGATTAACTTTGAAAGCACGTCTGCCAAAGTAGAGGTAATTTTGATCTTGTTTCCCCTTCTGTCGCCACCTTTCGTTCGCGCAACGTCTCGGTTCGGGGGGCGTTTGACCGAACTCAAGGTTGCAGGTGGCGAGCATTGCGCCAAGCCTTTCGGTCGTGGTGACCGCTACGGTGCTGTTCGCTGGCAGCGCAACTCTGGGGCGTGGCACAAGCCCAGCCCATTGACGGCGGCCAGACAAAACCGGCCAAGATGCCGTCGATTGTGGCGTATTGAGATGGAATGCTGCGGCGTGCGGCGGACAAACTTAAAATAGAGTTTCGAGTAAGGGATAACATAATGGAAAGGGACGAAAAAGAGCGACCGGTTTTGCCACCAAATAACGATGAAGGTGATACACATTTTTCTCAGTCGTGGTTGAGGGCAATGGCTTTGGCCTTAACTGCAAGCTGGAGTTGTTTTTTGGTTGCGCTGATTTATGGTTTCGCCTTTTTGCAGGCACTAGCAATTTTGGTAATTTCGGGACTTTTTGTTTTTATCCTGAGTTTGGGGTTCAGTGCGCTCGCAGGAACTGTGTGGGCGGCAAGTCTTAGTCCCAAGTCGTTTCGCCGTGCCAGCAGATTTCTAGGGGTGCGCGTCGACGTCTGGGGATCTGGGCAGGCCGGATCGCGTTTAGCAAACCGACATCGTTATGACCCCGCCAGATTGGCAGCAGGTGTAGTCGAACAGGAATCGGAAGCGCCTACCGAGCCGGCCAATTGGATGCAGGTCTCGCGTGATCAATCGTCTGTTGATCGCGGCCGTTGCTTTGTTCTGGCTGACACTTCTGTCCCGCAATCTCGCCAGTTGGTGTACGACCTGTCCCAAATTGGTTTTGACGTCGATATGTGTGACGACCCCGACGCCGTGATGGGCACGCTTCGAGACAGGCCTGGCGATTGTTGCTGGTCTCTTTTGGTTGTCGACCTCGATTTTTTTGAAGCCACGAGTGGAATGGGCGAAGTTATTGATGAGCTCCAGTCGCTACGTATGCGTATGAAAAGCTTGAGCGTCATTATTCTGTCGAGTGAAATCGGCCGGGATAGCTATCACACAAGCCGGTTGACGATCGCAGACATGAGCCTCGTGCCACCCGTTTCACTCAAGCGTCTTCGCAGAGGTATCTGGGATGCACAATCGAACAACATGATTTGGCAGGGCCGCGTTCAAGGATCTATGTATCCAACATTTCAATCGTTGGCACACAAGTCATAAATCACATTAAACGTAGCTTTATGTGGTGCCCTCGTCCCTTTGGTATTGGTGAGCTGGCCCTTTTTCTGTCCGAATTGACGACCAAAATCTGGGAGTCCCTATGTCTCGAACCATCGCCCGACTAGTCGCTCTCAAGCTGGCAGTCGCCATTCAGACTTCGATATCGCATGCAGAGAACCAAAACAAAACGCCTTTGCATTCACCTACGGTCGCTGACGAACGGATACTACGTATAGACCGCTTCATTGGCTATCACGACCGTGGCGCGGGCAGCGCGGTGGATGTCGCCGGGGCGTTCCTTACGACCCAAAGTGAGCCTTGGCCGTCGGGTTCGGCTTTTGCTTCAGCTCTGCGTTGAGTGATCGCCTAGATCTCTTTGACGAGGCCTCCTGTACCACAGGGCTAAGCACAGTTGGTGACACTTGCGCCCTTGGGGGTACGCAGGTCTCAAGATGATGTTCTAGAATGGCGTCGGTGAGAGGTGCGCCGCATGTGATTGCGCTTCGGTGATTAAGCGTCGATTTCAATTGAAGACCACCGCTGAGTCCAACATCCCGAAACATAGCAAGCGTGTGTTGAACCGGAACTAACTGAAATAGGTGTCGAAACACGGCAAGGGTCCGTAAGGTGTGTATTAATGGCTACTGCATTGAAATGGCATGATCGTTGGTTGGCACGCCTTCCGGCGAACCGGTTACTGACGCGACTGTTGCTGGAGAGTTTTCAGGAACATCGCTGGAAATACCTCGCCGCATCCGGCGCAATGATACTTGTCGCGGTCGCAACTGCGGGCTCTGCCTGGATGATGGGGCTGATCGTCGATGCCTTGTCCGAGCCTGAAAACCGGAC
The DNA here is from genome assembly GCF_046762905.1 of Yoonia sp. R2-816. NCBI lineage: Bacteria > Pseudomonadati > Pseudomonadota > Alphaproteobacteria > Rhodobacterales > Paracoccaceae > Yoonia > Yoonia sp. R2-816. The sequence goes on from NZ_JBKQXN010000202.1 coordinate 2,712, forward strand.
GCAAGTCATAACGGTCGGCGTGGGGGTCGCGATAATCTTCGCGTTTCGTGGTTTTGCCATGTATGTTCAGGCGGTTCTGATGGCGCGCGCCGGCAACAGGATTGTCGCACAGAAGCAGATGTTGATGTATGATCGAATGCTGTGGCAGGGCGTGGCTTTTTTCAACAGCAATGCCTCATCGGAACTGTTGCTGAAGATCACTCAAAGCGCGCAATCAGCGCGGGGCATCATCGATACGATCGTTTCGGGTTTCATTCGCGATCTTCTGACATTGGTTGGGCTGATAGCGGTCATGTTCTACCAACAGCCGGTGTTGTCCCTTGTCAGTCTAGTGGTAGCCCCGATTATTATCTACGGGGTTCAGCGCATTCTGCGGCTGGTACGCAAAGTCATGGAACAGGAAATGGCTGGGCTGGGCGAGATCATCAAGGTCGTGCAGGAGACGTCACTCGGCACCCGGGTGATCAAGGCTTTCGGGCTGGAACCCCGCATGTCTGACCGGATGGACGTCGCTGTTCGTCAGGTCGAAGATCGAAACAATCGTATCGTACAATTGCAATCGGCAACGATGCCTTTGTTGGACATTGTGGCGGGCCTCGCGATTGCGTCGATTGTTGTGCTGAGCACGGTCGATGTTTTCGGGCGGTCCCCCGGGACGCCAGGGCAGTTGATGTCCTTCGTCACCGCCTTTCTGATGTCGTATGAACCCGCGATGCGACTGTCGAAGATGCGGGTAGTGATCGAAAGCAAAATGGTCGGCGTCAGGCTGATGTACGACTTGCTTGATGCGCCGCAGAGCATGGTGGAAAAACCGGACGCCGTGCCTTTGAAGCCCGGCCCTGGCAGTGTGGTGCTGGACAATACCAGCTTTGCCTATGCCGAGGGTGACACTGTGCTGAAATCTGTAAGTGTAACGTTCCAGCCCGGCAAAACGACGGCTCTGGTCGGCCCGTCAGGCGGTGGCAAATCCACGCTCTTGAATCTGATCCTGCGTCTTTATGATCCTGTTGAAGGAGCAGTTCGGATTGATGGTCAAGACATTCGAAACGCAACCTTTTCCTCGTTACGCGGAAAGATCGCCTTTGTCGGGCAGGATACGTTCCTGTTCGATGGTACCGTGATGGATAATCTGCTGATGGCACGGACAGACGCAACCGAAGAGGACGCTGTGGCCGCCGCCAAGGCCGCCCATGCGCACGAATTCATTGAGAAGCTGCCACAGGGATACGGCACCACCATTGGTGAAAACGGATCCTCTCTGTCTGGTGGTCAGCGCCAGCGTCTGTCGATTGCACGCGCGGTTCTGCGGCAAGCCCCGATCCTGTTGCTGGATGAGGCGACAAGTGCGCTTGACAGTCACTCTGAAGCGTTGGTGCGTGATGCATTGGATACTATCACTCGCGGGGTAACGACGATTGTGATCGCACACCGGTTGTCGACGGTGATGAATGCGGATGAAATATGCTATCTTGAAGCTGGCGAAATTGTTGAGCAAGGCAGTATTAGCGCATTGCTTGCCACCAAAGGTAAATTCAAGGCGCTTTATGACGTGCAGTTTGGAAAACAGAGCATGGATCAGTGACCACCACCAAATGACTCACTGGTCTTGGCAAAATCAGGGTATTGTTTTTGGGGTGTATCCCCTTGACGCAAGTAAAGTGATTTGCTATTTATGATGCATGGAAAAGAGCAAATCAGCATCACCCGACTTTAGTGTCCGCGACTTCTTCAAGCGCTTCCCTGACGATGAGGCCTGCCTTGAGCACATCTTCAACGTCCGCTTTGGCGAGCGCCACGTATGCCGGTCTTGTGGTGTCGAGAGCACCTTTCACCGCATGGGTGAGCGTCGCGCGTGGGCATGTGCGTCTTGTGGCGATCACGTTTACCCAACAGCAGGCACGATCTTTCAGGACACACGCACCCCACTGCAATCATGGTTTTATGCGATCTACCTTTTCGTCTCAACGCGCCACGGTGTTTCCGGCAAAGAACTACAGCGCCAACTTGGCGTGACCTACAAAACCGCATGGCGGATCGGCAATAAAATCCGTGAGCAAATGAGCAAGCACGACGCCCAAGCGATCCTGTCGGGCCATGTTGAGATTGATGAGGCCTATGTAGGCGGCAAACGCCCCGGCAAACGTGGACGTGGCGCAGCGGGCAAGACAATCGTCATGGGCTTCAAGCAGCGTGGCGGCAATCTGGTTACAGAGATTATCCCCAATGTGAAGATGAACACACTGCGGGAACAAACACTCAAGCACGTTGAGGCAGGCACCACGGTGTCAACCGATGAATTGCTTTCGTATGGCTTACTGAAAATGGAAGGCTACACGCACGTTGCCGTTAAGCACGGTCAAAAACAGTGGGCAATCTATGACTATGAGACGCAGCAACTACACCACACGAACCACGTGGAAAGCTTCTGGCGTCACTTTAAGCACTCAATTCGCGGGACCCACGTTTCAATTTCGCAAAAGTGGATGAAGCGCTATCTTGATGAGTTCACTTTTCGGGCGAACCATCGCGACGAAGTGAACCTGATGTTTGATCGTCTGATAGCGGCGTTTTGATAACGGCAGAGGCGGTTTCATCAAAAGCCGCCTCGCTGATCGGAGCAACTCCACGAGCCTCTTCTTGCGCGATAAACTCTTGTAATCGCCCACTTTCTATAGCTTCCGACAAAGATAACATGCTGGAATCACTCCTACTTTCTTGACCGTTAGGCAAGAATACCATACATAAAAGGGGAAGGCACCGCAGCACCTTCCCAATCCGCCTTTCGGCTTTTGCCGGATTTCTCGATCAACGGCCTTGGGTTAACAAAGCGGTTTGCCAGATAGGGATGCTCCTTTCATTGGCTCTGACGCCATTGGTTAGGGTTAGGAAAGCCGGAGGTGTCGCAAGCACTTCCGGTTTCCGCGTCTGAGGGGCTGCGGCCCTCATTCTCGGGGCAAGGCATGACCTTGCAGCATTCATTCTACGGCCCTCAGTTTTGGGACTTCGCTTTCGTCTTTCTTTTTGGGTGGGAATGGGTCACCCAGCGACCAATCAGCCAGAAGCTTCTTGTACCTATGGATTGTATTCACCGTTAGGCTGTACTCTCGCGCTATCGTTGATAGCTTTTCTCCATTTGCGATCTTTGCCTTTATCGCGCTGGCCTGCTCTTCAGATATCGCCCACCCCTTCGGCGACCAAGTGCCCTTCGACTTCCCAGACTCTTGGCCCGACCTTATAGCATCCGCGTGCTTAAACTGGGTGATTTCGCGTTGCGTATACCAATCCCGGAGCCCCCAATGAGATCGCGATACCTGGATTAGATCTCCGTGGCCTTTTCCTCGCCGAATAAATGCTGCGCGCGCAGACTGGTGCGGGTTAGCGCCATCGAAGCGATAGCCTCCGGCTTGCGCCGCCTCTATGAGGTCCTTCATCTTCATAGCTTTGCCGCCCGCTTCATTCTTGAGGATCAGCACCGCTACTTCAGAAATCGGCAAGTCAGCATAGCGAAATTTTCCGGGATTAGCTTCCTCTGGCGCAATATTCTGATCTGTGCGAGTCGATTCCTCTTGAAGCGGTGCGCTCGCAACCGGAGAAGCGTGGCGTTTCTGGATTCGAAAAAGACAGGCTGTCGCTAGGTTTATATCAGCCGCGTCATCATGGTCCTTTGCCGATATCGACATAAGGGCCTCAAGCGCAGAGGCGATGGTATTCATATGGTTGCGCGAATCCTGCATGACACGTCATCTAGACCGAAAGATCGGATGCGTCAACATGCCTCCTTCATTTAAAGAAAGGAGTTATGATTGAATGTGACTTGTCTCAAGGGGATACACCCCTTGTTTTTTGACCATGTCAGCTATTTCGGCCAGAATAGCGTCAGGTGGTGGTGGTAGCAGCCGGTCTTGAATGGCCAGAAGGTAATTCAGCCGCATTTCTGAAAATACCTTTTCACGGCTTTTTTTCATGAACGACATCCCGAAAATCTGATCGTTTGCGTAGCAAAACGCTGCGTTGAACCGCTTTCGGTTGACGCATCTGCGCACATGATCCAGCGCCAAATCTCGCCATCCCGGGCTGTCCATTGTGAGAGCCCGAAGTTTGTCACCTTTCCGACGCAGATCGTTGTCGCCATAAGATGCATATCGGATCAGCCAGGCCAACGCCTCGGGATCCTAGCTGCCGACAATCCGCAGTTGATGACCGCCTGCGATATCGATCTCAATCGCACTTTGTGTGGGCCTGGTGTCAGTCGTTGAGGCCGTGTTTTTGGCCGGGATGCGGTCGACAATCTCGACGGGAAGAAAGCATGGCGTCCCAGCTACATCACCTTCAATGATCTCCAGTTCAGGCGCAAACTTGGGATCACGTAGCCATTTGTGGATCAGATTGGTGTTCATCGCGTACCGCCGCGCAACCTGAGCGACTGAAACACCTGGCGCGCAGGTTTGCGCGCAGATCGACACCTTCTCCTCATCCGACCAGAACCGCTTCTTCTGACCCTTCTTACCCGCCATATCCGTCCTCAAGATGTCCACTATCAATGGTGGACACTTATCAACACACTCTATGGACCGTCAGAGCAGCCAGGCCGGACGCTTACGCAGTAGCTGGGTCAGTTGAACGTGAAACGGAAGTCAATCCTGATGGTCTTGTGGATCGCGGTCTTTTTGACCGCCTGCGGGTAAACTGACGAGGCTCGCGTTCGGGCCGCTGGTGAAGTCGTTGGTGAGGCGCGGTCGGAACAGGAATTGCCCGACCTGCCGGACGAATGCCGCCGCTTGTCACACAGCGACGTGCGCGTGGGCGATCAGCTTGATGTGGCGGTGCTCAAAGCGGACGCGGCGCTCGACCGGCCTACTGCGCCGGGTGGTATGACGACCTGCAGGCTGGATTTAAGCCGGAAGACGAGAATGAATGACCTTGCGTCAAAAGGGTTCTCAAAGGGTATTAAGAATGGTTCAGGCGTTCTCTTGCCAGTTCCGCGAAGAATGCGGACCGATTGCTGGTCGCGGCATCAATGCGGGCGATCAGCGTCTTCGGTAGCGTCAGGAAGATGCGCTCGGCAGCGTTGCTGAGCATCATCGGGATATAGATGATCTTCCCGCCATCATCGTCGATGTCTTCTGGAGCAGAGGGGTCAGGGATGGCGTCTTCCGCTTCAATCAGATCAGCCAGCGCGCCTTCGATCATATATTGCGCTTCATAAATGGCGTCTGTTTCGGTCGACGCGCCGCCGCCACCAAATTCGGGGCTGAAGTACCCCCAAGTGTCACCTTCACGATGAAGGATGACGGGGTAGAGGCGGGTTTCTTTTTGAATCGTCTTTGGCATGGTGGTTCCTATTTCGGCAGTTTGATCTTCGCTTGCTTGGCGATTAGGCGGGCTGTCGGCAGCGGGATGTCTTTGTGGCGTCCGACGATAGTGGTGCGACCATCTTCGTGCGCCCACTTCTCGTGGTTGGTGCCGCCTTTGCTGATGAAGCCTGCAGCTTCCAGTGCTTTGATGATATTGCGTCTCTTGGTCATGTCTTTTTGTACACGTTGGTGCATGAAAAGGCAAGAATAAAATGCACAAAAGAGCATACATAAAGGATTAATAGTTTGGAAGCCGTCCTTTATGTAGTGGGAAATGCAAGCATGCACGTGCCGTCGCGGCGAGCGGTGCAGGTAGCACGAGACCATCAATCTCGCCTGAGCAAAAGGACATTAATAATTTCTGAGACAGGTCATATGACGGTCTTGGCCAACGAGTGGTTTAGCCTTGGCTCTATTCCCCGCCCGGGATGTGGTGTTAGAAGCCAGTTGAACGTGAAGTAATGCAGGCAAGAAGGAGCAGCAAAATGGATGATGGACAGCTCGCCAAGAGGACAGCAGAAATGGCAGACAGGTCCACTCAGCGCATCAACCATCAAACTTTTCTCGGGCAAGATTCTATGGTGCTGCCATACGACGAGGCTTTGTTGATGGCTGAGGACCTTTTGAAGATGAGTCAGCGATTTGCTGAACTTCAGGAGGAAGCAAACAAATATGGACGCGGGACGGTTGGTATCCGTTGTCGCGGGGATGGGATCACGGGCAGAGAATAAAACAGAGGCGTTGGCACTATAGTTCAGGCTCAGCTTTGTGCCGCATCGGTCGCCCGTAGGGGGTCCATCGCTGGGTTTTGCTGCATCCGATCTAACTGCGGCATCGGTAGCAACGCGCAGGGGAGTATCCGAAACTCTGTGTATGAGGCTTAGCCCATGCGAGTTTGGCGGCTCATTTGTTGAACCGTTCTGGGTATAGGATAGCGAACTGATTGCGGGCAGCAACCCATTCTCTGACGGCCCTGCCTGTCTTCTCAAGAC
>NZ_JBKQXN010000203.1:0-497 GCF_046762905.1 Yoonia sp. R2-816
GAAAAAGAAACCACTGAACAAGAGATGGAACCCGAGACGACCTCTCTCACCCTGCGCGAGCCGTGCCCTTGCTGCGGCGGCCCTATGCGTATCGTCGAGATCTTTCGGCGCGGTCAGATACCGATGTCGCGCGCGCCACCAAGGGAACAGGCCGCATGATCCGATGCTTGATCCCACACTTCGATATGCTCCGGTCGTCATTTGCTGATCGGCCAAGAGCGTTTGCGACCATCATCCAAAATGACGGTCGGCGTTGTAGTCTCAGCGCCCAATCTACGGAACTTCCGCGACCAAGGTGGCGGAAAATGACTGCAACTGGCCCACCTTACTCGATCAAGGCTACGCCCGTGACATTGTCAACTGCACCCGCAAGCGCTCTTTCTCCATAGTCTGATCCCAGACACCGCGGCTTCGTCCTTCCGAGGTTTGTCAACGCGGGCCGCACGCCTCGCCGGAAGGAAAGGTTGCACCCCGGCCCGCATCGAAAAACCTTCAGG
>NZ_JBKQXN010000204.1:0-360 GCF_046762905.1 Yoonia sp. R2-816
AGATCCAACCGGCAGCACACTTTCCCCATAGACACCGCCAACCCCCGCGGCTTCCACCCTGAGAGATTTTCCAACGCGGGCCACCCTTACGGCCAAGCTGAGACCTCGCGCCATGGCCCGCATCAGAAAATCTTCATCTCACCCGACCTTAGCTGTAGTCGTCGCGAGTGTCCGGTCTGAGAAACAGCGCCGTTCGCTGCGCGGCGTACGAACTGGAAAGGTGCGGGATGGGGTGGATGGCCCCTGCTTCAACGGGCGTCGCAATGCGCCATAGTGCAGTTGTCGTTAACCGCTTATGAGAGGAGCCACCCAATGCAAGTTACCACAATCGGCCTTGATTTGGCCAAGAACACCTTTCAG
>NZ_JBKQXN010000205.1:0-2345 GCF_046762905.1 Yoonia sp. R2-816
GCCAGTTCCTGTTCATTCTGCCCATGTCGGGTCAGTTTATCGCGTGCACTACAGGTGGCACGCGTATTTTGGTGTCGATGTTAAAGTCTATCGGTCCTATCGGCGTGGTGATGGGATGTATGTGGGGATTGAACGGGACCCGGGCGTCGCTGTCATGGCTCCAGCTTGGGTTCTGGATGCCACAGTTTGCGGACTGATGACACTTGGGTCACCGCAAGTGTCCACGGCGGGGTTGCTGGATTTATCCGCAATTCTGACATCGCACGGTTTTCGGCGAAGCTTTGATGAGTGCGACTCATCGAAGGAAGCCGAACATGATCACTCCCAAATCAACCGACCTGACGCAGCTGCCTCTTCCATTTCATCCGCCAGTGACAGCGCTGATGAGCGAGCGGGAGCGCGAGATGTTGAAGCAGGCTCTTGCGCAATTGCTTCTGGAAGCGATCGGGGTGACGCAGGAGGGATCAAATGATGGGTAATGACCTCACACCTATAGCAATATTGCCGCCTGCGTTGTTGCAGCGCCGCGCCATCGTCTATGTCCGGCAATCGACACAGAGCCAGGTCATGACCAATCTTGAGAGCCAGCGGCGGCAATACGATCTTGTGTCTTCTGCACGTCAGTACGGTTTCCAAACGGTAGATGTTATCGATGATGATCTTGGTATATCCGCCAGTGGCAGCGCTGTCCGGCCCGGGTTTGAACGATTGGTTGCAGCTCTTTGTTCTGGTGAAGTTGGTGCGGTGTTTTGCCTCGAAGTCTCGCGATTGGCCCGCAATGGGCGCGATTGGCACCATGTTCTTGAGATCTGTGGTATGGTTGAGGCACGCGTTGTCGACCATGATGGCGTATATGATCCCCGCCTGCCAAACGACCGGCTTTTGCTCGGCATGAAGGGCAGCATCAGCGAGTTTGAACTGGGGATACTGCGAACGCGGATGCTGGACGCAGCGCGGGCAAAGGCGCGACGCGGTGAACTGCGTTACACCCCACCGATTGGCTATCTTTGGGACCGAGCTGCGGGGATCATGTTTGATCCAGACATGCGGATTCAGGAAGTGATAGGCACGATATTCACCCGCTTCCAGGAACTGGGCAGTGCCAGACAGGTCCTGTTGTCGATGGCTGATCAAGGTATCCATTTCCCACGGCCATCAGATGGTATCCGGCTGACTTCTTTTGAGTGGCGGCCTATCCGGTATCGCAATGTCATCAGCGTTCTCAAAAATACATTCTACGCTGGCGTTTATGCTTATGGTAAAACCGGAAAGAAGACGGAGATCAGGGACGGCCGCGCCCATGTCAGTTACAAAAACCACAAATCGCCCGAAGATTGGGAGGTGGTTCTCCATGATCACCATGCCGCGTATATCGAGTGGGGGGCGTATGAACGCAATCAGGCGCAACTCGCGCGCAATGCGTTTGGCAAGGCAGGTGGAGCAAAGTCAGCCCGCGGTGGCCGAGCCTTGCTCGCGGGGCTCATGTCTTGTGCCAAATGTGGGAGACGTTTGCACGTTGTCTATGCGGGCCGAACGCATCGTCCTGTCTATCGGTGTGATAATCCCAACCTGCTTTTGGGCCAAAAGCGATGTTTCACATTCGGCGGCGCACGGGCAGAGACCCTCATTGTCAGAGCCGCTTTGGATGCCGTCGCACCGCTGGCCATTGATGCAGCGCTGCAGGCGCAGATTTGCATGACCAAGGCAAAGGAAGATCGCCGCCAGCTCTTGGAGCTGGAACTGAAGCAAGCGGAATATGACGCCACGCTCGCAGAACGTCGATATGCGGCATGTGACCCGGAGAACCGCCTGATAGCCTCGACGCTGGAGAAACGCTGGGAGGAAGCTCTCTTGCGAGTTAAAGTCTTCAAGGAACGCATGGTCAGCTCTCCAGACGCGCACGAGACCTTTGACCCGGGGCTATTGAACGGCTTGGCGCAGGATCTAAAGGTCGCATGGGATGCGCCTACGGTGAGCATGCGTGTTCGCCAGCAACTGCTCCGGACCCTGATTGAGGACATCGTCGCGGATGTGGATGACACAACCCGTGAGATTGTGCTGGTCGTCCACTGGAAAGGCGGTCGACACACGGAGTTGCGGGTCAAAAAACCAAAGACAGGCGAACATGGTGCAAAAACCAGCGATGAGGCGCTAGCGATCATCCGCGAGATGGCAGGACGATGGTCAGATGGATCCATTGCGGCCTCGCTGAACCGCATGGGTATTCGCACCGGTCAGGACAAAACCTGGAATGCCAAGCGCGTGTCCTCCATACGGCGCGTGAACAACATCCACGGCTACCTCTCCGCTGACAAGGACAGCCCGTGGCGCACCATGTCTGAGGC
>NZ_JBKQXN010000206.1:0-272 GCF_046762905.1 Yoonia sp. R2-816
GACGTCCAGGTGACGACAAAATGGCCATCGGCGAGCGCTGTCACGCTCGGGTTTGTTTGTTCGCCATTGGTAAACTCATTGACCACGAATTCACTGACGACCTCATTTCCATCCGCGTCTAAAACACGCGCCTTGATGGCAGAATTGGACGTATCGCCTTGCTGCCCGTCTTCAGACTGCCACGTGACAATGAAGTGACCATTGGCGAGGGCTGTAATGCTCGGACTGCCTTGACGGCCATTGGTAAACTCATTGATCAGGAATTCGCTGAC